>JAOUEA010000319.1 GCA_029858935.1 Actinomycetota bacterium | reverse complement strand
TGATCGTCGGGTGCAGGCTCACCAGGTCAGCGCCCCGTGATCGGCAGAGCCCACCGCTCGCGCGTACTTCGCGAGCGCTCCCTGTGTGTACTTCGGCTTCGGCTCGGTCCACGCGGACCGACGGCGATCGATCTCGACATCGTCGACGAGCAGATCGATCGCCCGCGCGTCGGCATCGATGCGGATGCGATCGCCGTCGCGCACGAGCGCGATGGGACCACCGACGCAGGCTTCTGGGGCGATGTGCCCGACGCTGAAGCCTTTGGTCGCGCCGCTAAAGCGTCCGTCGGTGATGAGCGCGACGTCCTTGCCGAGCCCAGCGCCGGCGACGGCCGCGGTCACCGCGAGCATCTCCGGCATGCCGGGTGAGCCCTTCGGGCCCTCGTAGCGGATCACGATGACGTCGCCGGCCACGATCGCGCCGTCAGTGAGCGCGTCGAAGGCGGCTTGCTCGGAGTCGAAGCATCTCGCGGTTCCCTCGAAGGAAGCGCTGGCGGCCCCGGCGACCTTGATCACGGCGCCGTCGGGGGCGAGGTTCCCGCGCAAGATCGCGAGACCGCCCCAGGGGTGGATCGGAGCGCTCGCTGCGTGGATGACCTCTCCATCTGGCGCCTCGACGCTCATGGCCGCGAGGTTCTCGGCGATCGTCCCACCGGTGACGGTGATGCAGTCGCCGTGCAGCAGTCCGGCCTCGAGCAGCTCGTTCATCACGACCTGCACGCCGCCGACCCTGTCGATGTCGCTCATCACGAAACGTCCGGAAGGGCGCACGTCGACGAGGTGCGGCACGGTGCGGGCGATGCGGTCGAAATCGTCGAGCTGCAGGTCGACATGAGCCTCTCGGGCGATCGCGAGCAGATGCAGCACGGCGTTCGTCGAGCCGGCGAGCGCCATCACGACCGCGATCGCGTTCTCGAACGCCTGCTTCGTCATGATGTCGCGGGGCAGCGGTCCTCCGGCGGCGACGAGCGTGGCGGCCTGGATGCCCGACTCGCGCGCCGCGACCTCCCGTCGGTAGTCGACGGCCGGCGGTGATGCCGCGCCCGGCAGCGACATACCGATCGCCTCGCCGACGGCGGCCATCGTGTTCGCGGTGTACATGCCCGCACATGAACCGGTGCCCGGACAGGCCGCGCGTTCGATGTCGCGCAGCTCCACGTCGTCGATCGAACCCTTCGAATGGGCGCCTACGGCCTCGAACACGTCCTGGATCGTGATGTCCCGGCCCTGGTAGGTGCCCGGAAGGATCGTCCCCCCGTAGAGATACACGCTCGGGAGGTTCAGGCGGGCCATGGCCATCAGCATGCCGGGCTCGCTCTTGTCGCACCCGGCGATGCCGACCAGGGCGTCCATGCGCTCGGCGTGCATCACGAGCTCGACGGAGTCGGCGATGAGGTCGCGGCTCATCAACGAGGCCTTCATGCCCTCGTGACCCATCGCGATGCCGTCGCTGATGGCGATCGTCGTGAACTCGATGGGCACCGCACCGCCCTGGCGCACGCCTTCCTTGGAGAGGGCGGCGAGCTTGTCGAGGTGGTAGTTGCACGGCGTGACCTCGTTCCAGCTCGAGGCCACCGCAACCTGCGGCTTTCCGAAGTCTTCCTCGCTGAAGCCGACCGCGCGGAGCATCGCGCGTGCGGGGGCACGCTGGGGTCCTTCCGTGACCTCCCAGCTCCGTGGGCGTTCGCCGGCCATCAGGTGCCTCCTCGGGGAAGAGCGATGTAGACCCCACCGTAGCAACCCGGCCACGGCGCCGACGATGGCGCTTTCCCCTGACGCGGGGCGTTACCCTTGCCGACGATGAGCACCGAGCTCGATCTCTCCTCCATCCCCGTGCCACCCGACGATGGACGCAGTTGGTGGCTCCGGGAGGCACTCGCCCGACCGGAGTTCACCGGGGACGACGCACCCGCGCTCCAGGCAGACACGAGCACCGACGTGGTGATCCTCGGAGGCGGCTACACGGGCCTGTGGACGGCGTACCACCTCAAGCGCCTCGACCCGGGCGTCGGCGTGGTGCTGCTCGAGCAGGACATCTGCGGCGGCGGGCCGAGCGGGCGCAACGGCGGGTTCGTCAGCAGCTTCTGGGAGGGCCTGCCGCATCTGACCCACGTCTTCGGAGACGCCACGGCGCTCCGACTCTGCCGAGCCGGCGAGGAGAGCGTGAATGCAATCGGCGCCTTTTGCGAGGACCACGACGTCGACGCGTGGTTCCGAGCCGACGGCGACCTGGGCGTCGCCGCCTCGGAGACGCAGGTCGGAGCCTGGGGCGATCTCGTGATCACCGCCGAGCGACTCGGGCTCGCCGACGACTTCGAGGTCCTGTCGGCCGAGGGCGTTCGGCAGCTGA
>JAOUEA010000318.1 GCA_029858935.1 Actinomycetota bacterium | reverse complement strand
ATACACGACGATCGGCGAAGTCTCGCAGCGGGCATCGCAGCGTGCCTTCCTACGCCTTGTTCGCAAGGGCATCGCATACACCGCCGAGGCTCCTACGATGTGGGATGTCGACTTCCGAACGGCGGTTGCTCAGGCAGAGATCGAGGACCGTGAGATCGCGGGCATGTATCACCGGGTCGCCTTCGATCTCGAGGACGGCGGCGGCCGCATCGAGGTGGAGACGTCGCGGCCTGAGCTGATCCCGGCGTGCGTGGCGCTCGTGGTGAACCCCAGCGATGAGCGGTACGCGCCGCTCGTGGGCAAGACGGCGCTCACTCCCGTCTTCCGGGTCCCGGTGCCGGTGGTCACCCACGAGCTCGCGGACCCCGAGAAGGGAACCGGCGCCGCGCAGATCTGCACGTTCGGTGACGTGACCGACGTGCTGTGGTGGCGTGAGCTCAACCTGCCTGCCCGGGTCGTCCTGCGTCGCGACGGCAACTTGGCGGCGGGCCGGTTCGGCGAGGACGGCTGGGAGTCGCGCGATCCAGACGCCGCCAACGCCGCGATGGCCCAGCTCGAGGGCAAGACCTCGAAGCAGGCACGGAAGCGGATCGCCGAGCTGCTCCGTGACGGCGGCTGGCTCGTCGGCGACCCCGAGCCCGTGCAGCACGTCGTGAAGTTCTACGAGAACGGCGACCGACCGCTCGAGATGGTCTCGAGCCGTCAATGGTTCGTGAGGACGCTGGAGCATCGCGAGGCGCTGCTCGAGCGCGGCCGTCAGATCTCCTGGCACCCCGACTTCATGGGGTCGCGGTACGAGAGCTGGGTGGAGGGCCTGAACCAGGACTGGGCGCTCAGCCGGCAGCGATATTCCGGCGTGCCGTTCCCCGTGTGGTTCCCGCTCGATGAGGCCGGCGAGCCTCGCTACGACGAGCCGATCCTCGCCGACGAAGCATCCCTTCCGGTCGACCCACAAGATGACGTCGCTCCGGGTTACGAAGCCGACCAACGCGGCGAGCCGGGGGGGTTCGTGGGCGACCCAGACGTGATGGATACCTGGGCGACCTCGTCGCTCACCCCGCAGATCGCCGCGCGATGGGAGGACGACCCCGATCTGTTCGAGAGGGTCTTCCCGATGGACCTCCGGCCGCAGGCCCACGACATCATCCGAACGTGGCTGTTCTACACGGTGCTGCGCTCTCACCTCGAGCACGACTCGCTTCCGTGGAAGAACGCGGCGATCAGCGGGTTCGTGCTGGACCCCGACCGCAAGAAAATGTCGAAGTCCAAAGGCAACGTGATCACTCCGACCGAGGTGTTCGAGCAGCATTCGTCCGACGCGGTTCGCTACTGGGCCGCGAGCGCGCGCCTCGGGCACGACGCCGCCATCGACGAGCGGCAGATGAAGGTCGGTCGCAGGCTTGCCATCAAGATCCTGAATGCATCTCGGTTCGCGCTCTCGATGGAAGCGTCGCCGACCGAGATCACCGAACCGCTCGACCGCTCGATGCTCGCCGCCCTCGCTCGTGTGGTCGAGCAGGCGACGGCGGCGCTTGATGCCTACGAGCACTCGAAGGCGCTCGATGTGATCGAGCGCTTCTTCTGGGGGTTCACCGACGACTACCTCGAGCTCGTGAAGCATCGAGCCTACGGTGGGCAGGGGCCCGAGGCGGCCGGCTCCGCGGTGAGCGCGCTCCGCGCCGGCCTCGACGTGCTGCTGCGGCTCTTCGCGCCGTTCCTGCCCTACGTCACCGAAGAGGTCTGGTCGTGGTGGCGCGAGGGCTCCGTGCACCGATCGAGTTGGCCATCGGCATCGGAACTCGAGAAGCGAGCCGACGTCGGCATCTATGAGATCGCCGCCGCGGTGCTGACTGCGGTACGCAAGGAGAAGGCGATGGCGAAGGTCTCTCTCAAGATCCCCGTCGAGTCGGTCACCGTGCGCGACACGCAGGACCGCTTGCGCCTGGTGAGTCAGGCGTCGGCCGACCTCCGAGAGGCCGGCAAGATCCGAGCGATCGAGCAAGCGGAGGCGGATGTGTTCTCGGTCGAGACCGTGCTCGCCGATGCAGAACCCACCGCCGATCGTCCCGACGAAGCTTGAGCCTCGAGATGAACTACGCCGCAGCACTGGCGGAGCTCGATGCGCGGAAGGAAGCGCGCATGGTGCCCGACCTTTCGCGCATCCTCGCGCTCGCCACCTACCTCGACGATCCGCAGTCGTCCTACCCGACGATCCACGTCACCGGCACCAACGGCAAGGGCACCGCGGCACGCGTGGCGACCCAGATCGCCTGCGCCCACGGGCTCACGACCGGCCTGTACACGTCGCCGCATCTCACGTCGGTGACCGAACGGTTCTCGGTGTGCGGTGTGG
>JAOUEA010000317.1 GCA_029858935.1 Actinomycetota bacterium | reverse complement strand
CCCGACGTCGCCCACGCCCTGCTCTGGCTCTGGATACTCAACCCGCTCTTCGGGCCCCTCAACCTGCTGCTCGGTGCGCTCGGTCTGCCGACACCCTCGTGGCTCTCGGTCGCATCGTCGGCACGGTGGGGCGTGATCATCATGGGGCTGTTCCTGATCGGGGAGGGCTTCCTCATCGCGATCGCTGCTCGCCGCGCGCTGCCCGACGAGCTCTATGACACGGCCGCGGCGAGCGGCGCAGGCCCTTGGGCTCGGTTCGTGCGTGTGACGCTGCCGCTCATGGCGCCGGCGCTGTTGTTGATGGCGACGCGCGACACGATCCAGAGCTTCCAGGCGACGTTCGTGCCGGCCCTGATCGTGACGGAGGGTGGGCCGCCACCGTACGGAACGACGTACCTGCCCCTGTTCGTCTATCGCAACGCGTTCGAGTTCCTGCGCTACGGGTACGCGTCAGCCGCGACCGTCTTCATGTTCGCCCTGACGGCCTCGATCGTGTGGTTGCAGTACCGCGCGTTCGACCGTGTGCGCCGGGGCGGGCTCTGGGCCGGGTCAGGGCTCGGTCGCTGAGCGCGGTTCCCGAGCCGACGCCAACCACTCGGGCTCGGCGACGCCGGGCGTCGTCGCGACGAACCACCGGAACCGTCCGAGCCCGGCGGGGTCGACGAGCATCGACGCGCGGCTGCGTCCGCCCCACGTACGCACGGCATCGGCGCCGCGACCGGAGTTGAGCTGGTCCTGTTGATGCTCGAGCTCGGTGCGCAACCACGCTTCGAACCCGTTGGCCATCAGCGCCGCGCTCTGGGAGACCGTGGGGAACGCCTGCATCCCCGCCGCCCGAGCGGTCTCGGCGAGGAACCCGAAGTCCACGCCGGCGGTGATGTCGGTCTGGCCCGGCGCCGCGAGCAGGTCCTCGATCACACGGTGCCCGGCGTACCCGTGGGCGCCGCCGCCGGCGCCACGATCCGAGCCGTAGTCGATCGCGAGGAGGGCCCGAGGTGCCGGTCCGGTCAGTGCCTCGACCATGAACGACGCGGCTCCGACGGGCACGACACGCTCGCCCTGCCCAGCCGGCTCGATGTCGGCGACCGGCTCCAACACCTCGACGAATCGCTCGCCCTCGAGTCCAACGTGTAGCTCGCGGGCTCCGTCGCTCGTCGTCACGATGCGCCGGAACGGAAGGTTATCCAGGAGCTCGTGCGCGAGCACGAGGGCGGGTGAGGAGGCATCGGGAAGCGATTCGCGCACCTCGACGCCCGCGATCGTCGCGAGCGTGGCGCGGGCGCCCGGACTTCGCTCAACGACGATGACGCGCGCCGGCTGGTCGGCGATCTCGGGCAGCGTCGCTCGAAGCAGGGTGCCGTCACCGGCGCCGACCTCGATGAGGTCGAACGGCTCCGGTCGGGCCATGGCCTCGTACAGTCCGCCGATCGCCTCGGCCACGAGCTGCGCGAACACCGGGTGCACGTGGGGGCTCGTGACGAAGTCTCCCGCGGGCCCGGCGCCGATGGGCTGTTCGTCGTAGTAGCCGCCGGGCGCGTACAGAGCGAGTTCCATGTACCGATCGAACCGCATCGGTCCTCGGTGCCGGATCTCCTCGGCGATCGTCTCGCCGATTTCCCTCGGCCTGTCGGCGTTCATCGGAGGGCAGGGTACCTGGGAGGATACGGCTCGATGGGTGAGGAGATCCGCCACGCGGCGTCGGTGGTCGTGGTTCGCGAGGGAACCGGCGACCCCGAGGTGCTCGTGCTCGAGCGTGGCCCCGCCAGCCGCTTCCTCCCGGGGTACGTGGTGTTCCCCGGCGGCGCCGTCGACGACGCAGATACGGCGCTAGCCGCTCGCTGGTTCGACGACGAGGGCGAAGCTGCGCGCGCGGCCGCGGTGCGCGAGCTGGTCGAGGAAGCCGGCCTCGCCCTGACCCGCGCCGGTCTGGTCGATGCAGGCGAGCCGGACTCCCTGGACCCGGTGCACGCGGCTCCGCCCTCGGTGTCGCAGCTGCACGAGCTCGCCCGCTGGATCGCTCCCGACGATGTGCCCGTGCGCTTCGACGCACGCTACTTCGCGATCGCGGCCGAGCCCGGCCTCGAGCCGGCTCCCGACGGATCCGAGGCCGCACACGCCTGGTGGGCTTCGCCCAAAGAGCTGCTCGCGGAGTGGCAGGTCGGCGCTCGCAGGCTCTACTGGCCCACCTACGCCACGATGATCGAACTCGCGGCGTGTGAGAGCGCGAAGGCGATCGCCTCGCTCACGTTCGTCACCCGCGAGCCCGACGACGACGAGGTCGTGCGGCTTCCTCGATCGGTCTTCTGGGAGGAATGAGCGCCATGTTGACGATCGTCCGCGTGCTCGCTCCGAACCCGGGCCCGTACACG
>JAOUEA010000316.1 GCA_029858935.1 Actinomycetota bacterium | reverse complement strand
TCCGGTCGAGGTGCGCCCCCTCGAGGAACTTCCGCCGCAAGGGTTGATCATGCCCGGCGGCTCGATCGGAGCGCCGATCGTGGGCCTGGAGAAGATCGAGCGTGGCGACGAGTGCGTGGCCATCCGCGAATGGGTCGAACAGCTTCGAGGTGAACCGGTGATCGCCGTCATGGCATCGGAGATCGGCGGGAGCAACGGGCTCGTGCCGATCGCGTGGGCGGCCCGGATGGGACTGCCGGTCGTCGACGCCGACGGCATGGGACGTGCCTTCCCCGAAGTGCAGCAGATCACGATGGAGATCGCGGGGATCTCGGCGAGCCCTGCGGTGATGGCGGACGAGCGTGGCAACGTGATCGTCTTCCACGCGGCCGACGGCCCCTGGATGGAGCGCCTGGAGCGCGCAGCGACGATCGAGTTCGGCGGTACGGCGATGGCATCGGACTACCTGCTCACCGTCGAGCAGGCCATGACGGCCACGGTGCCCGGAACTGTGAGCCTCGCCATAGAGATCGGCCGAACGATCGGTGAGGCCGAGGATGACCCCGTCGGCGCGGTAAGCCGATCGATCGACGCGGCCAGGCTGATCGACGGCAAGATCGTCGACGTCGATCGCAGGATCGAGAGCGGCTTCAACCGGGGTTCGTGCACGATCGAGGGCCTGGGCGCCCACGCGGGAAGCGAGCTCCGGATCGACATCCAGAACGAGAACCTGATCGCGGTCCTCGACGACAGGATCGTTGCGACGGTGCCCGACATCATCACGGTCTGCGACGCGGAGACGGGCGAGGCCATCCACACCGAACGGCTCCGTTACGGCCAGCGTGTGAGCGTGATCGCCTTCCCGTGCGCGTCGATCTGGCGGACCCCGGAAGGACTCGCGATCGCAGGGCCTCGCGTGTTCGGCTACGAGATCGAGTACACCCCGGTGGAGCGGCTTCATGCCTGAGCGCGCCGAGCTCCGGCTGGGCGTCGACGTGGGCGGCACGCACACCGACGCGGCGATCCTCGACCGAAGCGACCGACTGGTGGCGTCGGCGAAGGTGTCTACGAGCGCCGACGTCACCGGAGGCGTCGCCGATGCGATCGCGGCGGTGACGGCGCGGGGCGTCGACACAGCACGCGTGACCCACGCGATGCTGGGTACCACGCACGCCACCAACGCGGTGTTGGAGCGTCGGAACCTTCGCCGGGTGGCGGTCATGCGGTTGGGAGGGCCGGCCACGCACGCCGTGCGCCCGCTCTTCGGCTGGCCGGGCGACCTGACGGATGCCGTATCGGCGGGCGAGATCATCGTCGACGGCGGCGTGGAGTTCGACGCACGCGAGATCCGGCCCCTCGATACCGACGCGATCGCGCGGTTCCTCGCATCGGTCGCGGACACCGCTGATGCGGTCGCGATCACGAGCGTCTTCGCACCCGTTTCCGCGGAGCACGAGGCGGTGGCGCGCGATCTGGTGGCCACCGAACTCGGCGACGTGCACGTCTCGCTGTCCAACGAGCTGGGATCGATCGGCCTGCTCGAGCGGGAGAACGCGACCACGCTGAACGCCGCGCTCAGCGGATTGGCCGGCGACGCGGCCGGTGCCTTCCGAGACGCGCTCGTCGCCAGTGGCATCGAGGCCGTGATGTCGTTCGCGCAGAATGACGGCACGCTGATGCGGCTCGAACGCGCGATGCGTTTCCCGGTGCTCACGATCGGCAGCGGCCCCGCCAATTCCCTGCGCGGAGCCTCCTACCTCACCGGCATCACCGACGCCCTGGTCGTCGACGTCGGTGGCACGTCGGCGGACGTCGGGGCACTGGTCAACGGGTTCCCGAGGGAATCGTCGGCCGCCGTCGAGATCGGTGGTATCAGGACGAACTTCCGCATGCCCGACCTGGTCACGATCGCCCTCGGCGGCGGAAGCGTGCTCTCACGCGATGGCAGTGAGGTGCGCGTCGGCCCCGCGAGCGTGGGGTTCCGATTGTCGAGTGAGGGGCTGATCTTCGGCGGCCACACACCCACCCTCACCGACGCCGCCGTCGCGATAGGGCGCGCGCGGTTGGGCGATGCCGAGCGCCTGCCGGCCGGCGACAGCGATCTGTTCCGCGAGGCGATGCTTCGGTCCGACGACATGCTGGAGGGCGCGATCAACCGCATGAAGACCTCTCGCGAGGACCGGCCCGTGGTGGTGGTGGGCGGTGGAAGCATCGTGGTCCCCGATCGCATCCGCGGAGCCTCGCAGGTCTATCGGCCCGAGCACGCAGATGTCGCCAACGCGATCGGCGCCGCGATCGCGGAGGTGAGCGGCTCGGTCGACCGCGTCGTGAACCTCGGTGCCGGGGGCCGAGAGGCGGCCCTGCGCGAGGCCCGGGAAGACGCACACGAGCGG
>JAOUEA010000083.1 GCA_029858935.1 Actinomycetota bacterium | reverse complement strand
CCATGACCATCCGCGCCCCGGCTACGATGAGCGCGATACTCCCCGCGGCAAGCCAGAGGTGGTACCGATCCTCGGTTTCGGCGGACGTATCGAGCAGGACGTCTCCGATGACCAGGGCGATCCCCAGCACGAACAACGCCAGCGTCATGCGCATGAGCGCACCATACGTTGGCACGCGTGTTCCTGGCCAGGTCCGTCGACGTATGTCCGCGACCAGGCGCGATGCTGACTGACCCGTCTCCGTTCGACCATCGGGAGACACCTTCGGGCTTCCGGCCAGGTCGACTCGGGCCTACGGGTTCGCGTAGTGCCGGAGCCGAGATTCGAACTCGGATGCCCTTGCGAGCCGCGGAGTTTAAGTCCGCTGCGTCTGCCATTCCGCCACTCCGGCTCGCCACAGCGTACCCGCCTCACCCCCGGGCGACGCGCCTGGTTCCATCAGTCCCAGCCGATCGTGCCCCTTGGCTCTTACGCCCGCCACGCTCCGCGACCATGATGATTCCCGAGGACGTCGCGCCGTCCTCGAAAGGAGGCATCGGATGGAGTTCGCGATCGACTTGCAGGTTGGCGGTTGGGTCGTCTTGATCGTCGCCGCCCTGGTGTTCGGTCTGCTCGCTCAATTCGTGGGCCAGACCCGAACGGGATTTGAGTGGCTTATCGACGCGATCGCATTCGGGGTGGGCGCGCTCGTGGTGAGCGAATTCATCGTCGAACTGCGGGCGGTCGAGCCGATGTTCGAAGGACTCGCGCTGGTGCCAGCCCTTATCGGCGGACTGGTCCTTGGTGTGATCGTCGAACTGGCGACAAGATTCCTGACAGGTGGAACGTATACCGGGCGACCAGTATCTGTGTGATCGGACGATTGGTACGACCCTGAACTGACGGCCCGCCGCCTCGTCGGCGGGCCTCCTCCTGTCCGCACCAGCGCCGCAAGGGCAGGATCCGGGACCCTGTTCGGTCCCCCGTGCAACGAACCCGGGATCGTTCAGCTCGCGGCGCGACGCCGGTAGTCGATGCTCCAGACGGCCATCCAGGTCTCGCCGTCATCCACCGAACGTTGCCAGACCCACCGCAGGGCGTCGGCGCTGACGTGGGACCAGATCATCCGTTGCTGGATCCGCTTGCCGTCGACCACAAGGGTTCGCCAGAACGCGATCCGGCCGTCGACCTCGATCCCCGCGAGATCCAGGTAGCTGCCATGGCTGTCGATCCAAGTCTGCCTCCAGCGTCCGGTCTCCCGTTCTCGCATCGACAGGCTCATCCCGCGCATCGTCCCATCCTGGTCGTGGCCCTCGAAGTCCTCGAGGATGCCCTGGCCGCCGACGACACGCGCAAGCCGGTTCGTACCCTGGCCACCAGCCCAGGTGAGGTCCCATTCGCCGAGCCAGAAATCGAGTGCGTCTGGACCGAGCGGATCTCGGGCGTCATCAGGCGTCATGTCGGACATGTGGCGTTCCAGCTGCCGGGTACCCAGTTCGCGAGCACGAGTTTGAGGCCGACCCAGCGTATCGCATCGAGTCGCCTGCTCCAGCAAACGACGGAACCGCCCCCGGAGGAGCGGTTCTGGGTTCGGGATGATGGAGGCGACGAGCGGATTCGAACCGCTGAATAGAGGTTTTGCAGTCGTCCCCGTAGCGTCCGCCGAGGTCCGTTGAGGACGGGTGTACGCAGGAACCGGCAATTCGTTCAGGGCAAGAATCCGGGGCTGTGCGCCTCTATTGGTATCAGCGTTGGTACCAGGCCGGCGATTTCCGGTCACGGCTTCAGTTTCGCGAGTTCAGCGGCAATCGCTTCGCGGGCTACGTCGATCGCCGCCTTCGTGTGTTGGTCCTGCTTAGCCGCGTCATGCTCAGCTAAAGGGCCGGCGGCGCGGTGACCGACGTGCTGGACGCCGAGACCGCCGTCGAGGTCATCGCGGGGCGCAGACGAGGCCAGGGCTTCGCGACGGACGTCAGGGCGCGGAAGGCTGTCGAGGACAGGGGCATGGCCGTGGTCAGAGCGGCGCTTGAAACCGATGGCTGGGATGTCGAGGACGTGTCACGCAGCAGGAGCTACGACTTCCACTGCACTCGCGGCTCGGATGAACAGCGCGTGGAGGTCAAGGGTTCGGTTGGCGGCCCTGACGAAGTCATCGTCACACCCAACGAGGTCAAGAACGCGCGGGATCACGAGGTGTGGCTCGGGATCGTCAGCGGCATCATTCTCGATTGGGACGCGGACGGGGCGGTGCTAGCGCGAGCTGGAACCCTTCTATGGCACCGACCGTGGAGCCCGGCCGACGAAGATCTCGTGCCACTAGGGTACAAGTGGGTGGCACCGAGGTCGTAGAGCAAGAAGAAGACGGGCTGGTCATCGAAGGGACTGACAGGACCGATGCGATACGCCCTGCTTGGGAAGTTCTGGAGTCCAAGCGGCGTGCTATGAGCGTGATACGGGAGGCAGAAGTCGGGTGGTTAGAGTGTCGTGACGGACCTCCGCGCCCCCGCGTCGGGTGGTACGCCCAGGCCACGAGCACGGGGAGCGTGGTCAGCGGCCGTCATTCTCCCGACAGATGATCTCCTCGATCAGGGTCATGCGGCAGAACGCTTCGGCGGTCTCGAGAACTCGGAGGACCTCGGCGGTCTCGAGTTGCCCGACCTCGGGCGGCGAGCGGATGCCCGCCTTCTCCTCGAGGTGGGCGAGCCAGGAGGCGCATCAATCGACTTCATGCCATGCTCGACGTCGCGGCAGTCGTGTTCCTTGTCGCGGCCTGCTCGCGAATTCCCCTACCGTCGCCCGCATATCCGGCACAACCAGTCCTCGACGCCTGCAGCAAGGTGCTACTGCCTGCGGTCGACGCAACGACATTCGATCCAAACGCACCAAATTGCGTGATCGTGCTCTGGGACCAAACGATGAATGGAGTTGTCATCGAGCCGAGGCCACCAGAACCGCCCCAAACTCGCGCCCTGCCCGTGGAGCTCGTCGAGTCAGCGCACGAGACCGGCAATGAGGACAGCTGCAACTATGAAACAAACTATCGCGAGGGCTGGCTCAAGCACCTGCCGCCCGTCGACGTCGACCTGCCGCACGACAAGGGTTGGATCGCGACCATCTGGACCCGCGTGGCAGCACGACCGTGGGCGGACGCTCTCTGCATATTGATTGAGTCCTGATAGACACGTCCGTGCACAATCGCTGATTGACGACGTTCACCGTCGCCAGCAACGAGTTCATCGGCGGCGGGCGCGAGAAGGCGGAGTACCACCCCGTGGTGACATGGGTTTCGCGTCCACATGGTCGTATTCACGTGGCGCGGATCCCGGGGCGGCCTGCGCCTACGCGGACGGGTCTGCCAGTCGCGTGATCTGGTGTAACTCCATCCGCCAGCGGTCGTCCTCGCGGCGCCAGATCGACGACCGCAGCGCGATGCGTGGCGGACCTCCGTCCTCGAGGTCGATCACCGAGCGGTAGGTCAGGAGGGCTACCGTTGGAGCGAGCTCCCGGACGGCGAAGTCCTCGGCGTGCCAGACCCCGGGGTCGGTCCCGAGGATGATCGAGATCAGGTCGTCACGAGTGAGGACGCCGTCCGAGCCGATCTCGATGAAGTCCGGGCTCATCCGCGCCTCGAGTTCCACTCGCGACTGCCAGACGTCGAAGCTGACGAGTTCCGCTTCGAGGCGACGAAGGTGCTCGGCGAGTTCGGGGTTGCTCATGACTCACGGAGAATAGCTGTCCCCCGATGTCTCTCGCGCCAGGGCCGTCCTCTCGGACATGCTGCCCTGGGATCGTCTGGCCGAGATCGCCGGCACGTACCTCGGGAAGGGCCAGCAGGTGGCGATCGAGGGCCGCCTCCAGACGCGTTCGTGGGACGACTCCCCGGTCGGCCGGTCCAGGCTGGCCGCACTGCGGGATCGCGAGGGCGGGGCCCGAGCCGCGACGGCCGCACCGCACGTCAGTCGGGGAGCGCCCGGATCGCCTCTTCCGCCCAGGCTTCGTCGTCGGTGATGACGATGAACGACACGTCGAGCGCGGTGGATCCGTAGAGGTAGGGCCGGCCGCGCTCGTGCTCGGTCTGGTGGATGAGGTCGAGCGGCCCGACGGCGACCTCCTTGCCGCCGATCTCGCGGTCCTCCAGGTCCCACGCGTCGGTGTCGCGGGTGAAGCCGGCCGCCGCGATGGCGCGACCGCCGAGCAGGTCGCGGGCCGCCGCGGGGATGCGGAAGGCGTGGACGAAGTAGGGCGGGTCGGCAAGGTCGCTCCGGCCCGCGGTTCCCTGGGCAACGTCGTCGACGTCGACGCCGAGTGCCGCGAGTTGCTCCCGGACGTCGGCGATCTCCCCGGCAGAGTAGCCCCACAGGTCGAGCACCGACTCGCCGCGAACCGACCACGTGTCCAGCCAGCGCCCGGCGATCTTGTTGGGCAGGAGGCTCTCGACGTCCTCGGCCTCGTGCGGCCGGCCGGAGGGAGACCCGGCCGGGGACGCGGCCGCGGCTGCCGTGAGCTCGAACGTGCCGAGGATCGCCTCCCACCCGGGCTCGTGCCCGGCCACCGTGTCGCTCGCCGCGGAGAAGACGCAGGTCACGACGATGGGTCCGCCGACGAAGAGGTAGCCGATGGACGTGCGCTCGCTGCCGGCCGGGCTCTCCCAGCGCCAGCGCACCCGGACCGTCTCCCCAACCGGGAGCGTCAGCCGGTCCGAGGTCGGGGCGCCCACGATCCCGGGGTACTGGGCGAGGTGCTCGACGTTCTGCTCCTCGCCGAGATCGAGGACCGTCTTCACCGGCAGGCCGCCGCGGTCGAGCGTCGTGCAGCCGACGTCGGGCACCACCTCGTCGCTGCTGCCGACGTGATAGGCGACGAGCGCGCTGGTCGGCGTCGCGCTCGCCTCGATCAACTCGCGAAGCTTGCGCGCCTCGTCGCTGTCCATCGTCTCGAGCTCGTCGAGGAGGGCCGGCAGGTCGGTCGGCTGCCCGACGACCCATCCATCGGGGAAGTCGAGGCGGAAGGGCGTGGGGGTGACTGACTGCGTGGGGGCGGCGGTCGGCGTCGGCGCAGACGTGGCGGTGGGCGGCCGGGATGCCCCTCCACTCGAGCACCCGATGAGCAGCGCGACCGCGGCCAGACCGGCGACGGTTCGGCCAGCCCAGCGATGTCGGAGCATGACCCCCTCCTCGGAGGGTAGTCACCCCAGCGGGTCGGTCTCGCCAGTGGCTCGGCACGGTCCCGGCGGCCGGGTGTGGACCGTGCGTCGATGCCCCCGCCTCAGGTGACCATCGTCACTCGGCGACCGGCCTGCGCCAAGAGCCATCGGTCGCGATCGCCCCGGTCGGCCCGTGACGTGCTGGCCGCCGCACACTCTCACCCGGAACTCAGCTCGGGCGCAGCAGACATCAATACTGCTGCCGAGCGGTGCGGCAGGCAGCGAGGCGCTTGATTTCAGGCCATCTGGCAGACGTCGAATGCGCAGCCGGCCATTGAATATGCTCCACGTCTGCTGCGGTGGAGGGAGCCAGGTGACGGCCGAGCGTCGATACACAGCGAGCTTGGTGACCGCGCTGGTGGCCGCCCTTTTGGCCGGCTGCTCGACGTCCACTCCCGCAAGCGTCTCCCCTGCGCCGAGCGCGGCCCCTAGCCAGACGGATCAGGCCGTATCCGCACCGACGCCACGTCTTTCCACTCCGCCCCCTGCCCTCATGCCGGTGCCAACGGACTTCCGGCTCGAGGGACCGTGGGAAGTCGTCTTCTCCGCCCCGGGACTCGAGCGCATTCGCGAAGTCTTCGTCATGACGCCGACGTGCAAGTCGGGTCCGTGCGACGTCAACGTCGTGATCCAGGACTTCTCGGGGCATCGCCTAGGAACAGGGACCTTCCGCTTTGATGAGGGTGTCTACCGCCTTGAGGCAAGCCAGAAGAGCGTCGTCACCTGTACTGCCTCCAGTCGCGAGGTAGGCGCTGGGGCGACCAGTTCGACCGTCACTACTCTGGCCGTCGCCGGGTATCGACCCAGCGGTACGGCGGTCGTATCGGTGCGCGTACAAGGCGAACGACAGGTAGCCGTTACGCCCATCGACGGGAGTGGCTGCGCCGAAGTCGTGGCCAGCTACGACGCGCTCGGCGAGCCGACCCGCTTCGCAGCGGCGCGGCCTACCCCTAGACCTACCCCAAAACCTACCGAACGGCCGAGCGTCAAGGCGATCAAGGCCTCGTACTTCGGATCCGGTGTGACGGTCAAGACCTATCGCGTCAAGGGGTCGTCGCCGTACGACATCTCCCGCTCGATCTTGAAGGAGGGGCCGTACTCTGATTGGCTGGATAGACGAGCTGCCGGCATGACAGAGGCCAAGCCCGCATACCGGTTCCACTTCCAGCCGGACGGCTACGGGGGCTGCGCGATCGTGATCGAGAAGAAGCCCGCGATCAAGATCACGTACACGATCATTCTTCCGCGTTGGAAGGCGGGCGACTCGACTCCCGCGTCAACTATCACGTGGTGGAATGGCCACGTTCGCGGCATCGCGAAGCACGAGAAGGTCCATGTCGATCTCTATCGGGCAGCGGCAAAGAAGCTGAATTCCGTCCTGGCGTCGAGCTCCTGCTCGAATGCGACCAAACGCCTCAACCGCGTATGGGCTGAGGTGAACCGCAAGCAGTGCGAGTTCGACATGAAGGAGTACGGAAGAGAAGCGGGCTTGTCGCTAAAGGCGTGTCTCGCCCGGTAGGCTCCCGAGCCCCGGCGGATGTCCGCCGGGGGCCGAATCGTGCGTGAGCCAGGGCTGCGCTGGCGTTCGCCGTAACGATCCACAGCTCCTTGACGGCGCTCGGCGGGCCGGTCAAGGCGAGGATCTCATCCACGCGCCCCTCCGGCGTCAGTCGACCTCGGCTCTGATCGCTGGCGTCTGGTCGGGTTATGGTGTGACCCTGCTCCTTCTGCTCACCACGCGCGAACACTCGTGACTCCGCTCACGGGGACATACGTCACGCAACATCTTCAGAAGCTCCTCGCCGCAGCAGGGCTCCCGAGGATCCGGTTCCACGACGCCCGGCATAGCTTCGTCTCGTGGGCGCACGAGGCCGGGATCGACATTCCGACGATCTCGAAGCTCGTCGGCCACTCGTCGACCCGGGTCACGGAGCAGATCTACCTCCACGTCTTCGAGCAGAAGAAGCGGGACGCGGTCGAGAAGCTCGACGCCCTCTACGAGACAGGCTCGTGAAGGCGCTCCCCTGCCCGACGTGCGCACTCCACGTGAAGCCGGTCCGGGTGACGTACGGGCTCCCGACGCTCGAAGCGGAGCAGGACGCGGCCGACGGTCGGATCGTCCTCGGGGGATGCGACCCGACGTTCGGGCCCGAGTTCGTGTGCCCGGAGTGCGGGTCGGAGATCGACCCGGACGGCGTCGTGGCGTCCAGAGTGGCGTCCAGAGCGCCCGCCTCAGAAGCTCCGAAGCCCGCCGAGGGCTGATCTGATCGGGGAAGAGTGGAGGCGACGAGCGGATTCGAACCGCTGAATAGAGGTTTTGCAGACCTCCGTGTTAAGCCACTTCACCACGTCGCCGAGAATGACTTCGCCGGCCCGCACCGGTCGAATGGCTGCCCCTCGAGGATTCGAACCTCGGTTCACGGATCCAAAGTCCGCTGTCCTACCACTAGACGAAGGGGCAGCGGAGCCTTCGAGAGGGAGGAATGGAGCGGAAGACGGGACTCGAACCCGCGACCCTCACCTTGGCAAGGTGATGCTCTACCAACTGAGCCACTTCCGCTCGGGTGTCCGACCACCTCGAAAGGTGGTGCCGAGAGCCAGATTCGAACTGGCGACACCGCGATTTTCAGTCGCGTGCTCTACCAACTGAGCTATCTCGGCCCGATGGCCAACCAGGCTTGGCTGCCCGTCGGCGAGCCGCAGGATACCACGGGCCCTCGGAGATGCGCCACCGTCGGCAGCGCTACTCGAGTCCGACCAGCGAGGCCGCATCGGAGGGGCTGAGGGGCGGATCCCCGGTCAGTTCCCGCAGTCGATTGATGCGATCGATGATCGCCGGGTGCGTCGACATCAGGCTCGACGACCGCTGCTCGAACTTCTTGATCGGGTTCGTGAAGTAGAGATGCTGGGTACCACGGTTCGCGACCTCCAGGACCTCCTTGTCGCCGGAGATCTTCGCCAGCGCTCGTTCCAGCCCGTGCGGGTTCCGTGTCAACTCGACCGACGATGCGTCTGCCAGATACTCCCGCTGCCGGCTGACGGCCATCTGGATCAGGCGGCTGATGATCGGCGCGAGGATCGCCAGGGCGATCGCGATCACGAAGATCACGATCTGCGCCCCCCCGCCGCTGCCGCTCCCGCTTCGGCTGCGGCTGCGGCCCCCACCCCAGAACGTGAAGCGCAGGAAGAAGTCGGCGAGGATCGCGATCACGCCGACCATCACGGCCACCATCAGGGCGAAGCGGATGTCGAGATTGCGGACGTGGGATAGTTCGTGGCCGATGACGCCCTGAAGCTCCTCGCGATCCAACTTCTGGAGCAGGCCCGTGGTGACCGCGATCGATGCGTGGTCCGGGTCGCGACCCGTCGCGAAGGCATTGGGAGCGGTGTCGTCGATGAGGTAGACCTTCGGCATCGGGAGGTTCGCGGCGATCGACATCTCGCGCACGACGTTCAGCAGCTGCGGAGCGGTCGATTCGTCGACCTGGTGAGCGCCGCTGACGCTCAGGACCAGCGAATCGCCACCGAAATACGTACCGATCCCGACCAACGTGCCGAGGCCGATCGCGCCGGCGGTCGTCGCGAGGCCCGCCTCCGGTCCGCCGAACACGGCAAACCCGATGGCGAATCCAAGCAGCGCGAGCACGAAGACGACGAACGCCGCGAGGAGGAACGAGTTCCTCCGATTGACGGCGATCTGGTGGTAGAACGTGCTCCCGGCCACGGTCAGCTCCGCGGGCCGGCGATCAGCTCAGACTGAGGTCGACGTTGGGAACGTTGGCCGCCTCAGGCTCGGCGTCGAAGAACTCCCGCTTGGTGAAGCCGAACGGACCGGCCAGCAGCAGGTTCGGGAAGGTCGCGATGGACGTGTTGTAGTCACGCACCGTGGCGTTGTAGTGCTGGCGTGAGAACGAGATCTGGTTCTCGGTGGTCGTCAGCTGCTCCTGCAGGCTGAGCACGTTCTCGTTCGCCTTCAACTCCGGATAGTTCTCCACCACGGCGAACAGCGAGCGGAGCGTGCCGGTCAACGCGTTCTCCGCGGCCGCCTGCTGGGCGGGGCCCTGCGACCCGGCGGCCACAGCCGCCGCTCGGGCGTTCGTGACGTCGGTCAGGACCTTCTGCTCGAAGCCCATGTAGCCCTTGACCGCGTTCACGAGGTTCGGGATCAGATCATGGCGGCGCTTGAGTTGCACCTCGATCTGGCTGAACGCTTCGTCGACCCGGAGCCGGCGCTGGACCAGCCCGTTGTAGATCCCGACCACGACCACGACGAGCACGATCGCGATCACGATGATGATGATCAGTGTGAGGTCCATGCCCCTCCTCCGGTCTATGCCGCGGGACCGTCCCCGTACGCGTCCAGTCTAGCAGCGGCCCTTCGTCGCGGCCATGCAGATACGGTGGCAGCTGTGGTGGGCGGTGAGGGATTCGAACCCCCGACATCCTCGGTGTAAACGAGGCGCTCTAACCGGACTGAGCTAACCGCCCCGGTCGTCCCAGCATACGCTCCGGACAGGCGAACGACCGCCGGTCCGGCGGTCGTCAGAAGCTGCTGAGTGGTGCCCAGGCCGGGACTTGAACCCGGATGAGTTGCCTCATACGCCCCTCAAAGGTACG
>JAOUEA010000315.1 GCA_029858935.1 Actinomycetota bacterium | reverse complement strand
GTCCGGGATCAAGTTATTCATGGCCGGGCGCTCGCCGAAGTCGAGATACCGCGAGGATCGCAGCTCCTCCTGGCTGAAAGGAAGCTTGGCTTTTCCAAAGCGGATCTGGCAGGCGTCGGAAACGACGGCGTTCACATAGGCGTCCCGGACGGGCTCCGTCCGTTCGGAGACGTCGACGTCGAGCTCGTACTCGAGGAAGTGGAAGAGCTCGCCCTCGACCTTCACCCGCGCCCGGCGGATGTGCACGTCCCGGGCCGATTGCTCCTCCCACGAGACGTTGCGCCCGTCGAGCTGCTAGGACCCCTTGAGCTCGAGCGTGAAAGCGCCCGAGGCGCTTCGCACCGTGGGATGGAGCTCCTCCATCGCCACCACGACGGCTTTCGCGGGCTCTTCGTCGGAGTCCGCAGACGCCGCCAGACAATGAAGACAGCTCGCCAGAGCGAAGATCGCGCCTCGCATGGAACCTCTCGACAAGTTGTGGGGTGCTCTTATTGTACCAGCCCGCCGGGCTCAGGCGACGGAGACGGGCCGGGGGTGAAGCTGAGGCTGCCGCGGCAGGACGATCGTAAAGGTGGAGCCTTTGCCCGCCTCGCTCTCGAGCTCGATGCGCCCGCCGAGCGACTCGACGAGGTGCTTGGCGATGGCGAGGCCGAGGCCGGTCCCGCCGACCTCCCGGGAGCGGGCGGCGTCCACGCGATAGAAGCGCTCGAAGATACGGCCCTGGCTCTCGAGCGGGATGCCGATACCGTTGTCGGTGACGCCGATCGAGACCTCGTCTTCGCCCGTCGACGCCCAGACGCGGATGGCGCCCCCCGAGGACGTGTACTGAATCGCGTTGTCGATGAGGTTCTGCAGAACCTCGGCGAGCCAGTCGGCGTCCGACTCGATGGGCGGGATGTCCTCGGGAATCGCGACGGTGAGCGAGATGTTGCGGGGCTCGGCTTTGAACCGGCTCGTCTCGACGACGGACCCGACGAGCGAGGGCACCCGAACCAGGTGCAGCTGAGGCTCGTGCTTGCCCGCCTCGATTCGCGACAGCTTCAGAAGGTCATCGGTGAGCCGACCCAGCCGCATCGCGTGCTCTCGAATGATCTCGAGGAAGCGCTGGCTGTGCTTCGGATCCTCGAGAGCGCCTCCGAGGAGCGTTTCCGCGAAACCCTGGATGGCCGTGAGCGGCGTCTTCAGCTCGTGCGAGACGTTGGCGACGAAATCCCGCCTCACCGTCTCCAGCCGGCGGAGCTCGCTGACGTCGTGGAGCACGAGCAGGGTTTCGCCTCCCGGGAGGGGGCGCCCCGAGAGGAGGACCGCCGCTCCGTCGAGTTCGATCTGCCGCTCCACCACCGATTCCCCGTCGATGATCGCCTGTACCGCGTCCCGCGCCTGCTTGGTTCTGAAGAGCTGCGGCAGGTCGGGCAGTGGCTGGGACATGCCATAGCCGAGCAGGCGGCGTGCGGCGGGGTTGGCGGTGATGATCCGCCCGCGCGCATCCGTGGCGATGACGCCCTCGACCATCGCCGCGACGAGGGCGGCGCTCTCGCTCCGCTCCGACCGGAGCTCCTCGAACCGCCTGGCCAGCTGCTCGTGCATGTCCCGCACCGCCCCGATGAGGGCCTCGATGTCCGGAATGCTGGAATGGGGGAACCGGGGCGGCTGTCCCTGTGCGATGGCGCGGGCTGCCTGCGTGATGGCGGTGATCGGCTGGGTCAGATGGCGTCCGGCCAGCAGCGAGAGCGCGGCGGCGACCACCAGCGCCAGCAGTGCCGCGCCGAACAGGGAACGCTCGGTGGTGCTGACGATCGCATCCACCCGCGAAAGGGCCGTGGCGACCCGGACCACGCCCGGGCCGGCCCGGACGGCCACGTAGATGTCGAGCTGCCCGACGGTCGCACTGCGCCGGCGGGCCGACCCGATGCCGTCCCGAAGCGCGGCCTGGACTTCGGGCCGGTCGGAGTGGTTCTCGATTCCGGGGACCGACTGGGGAGCCACGTCGCTCTCCGCGCGTACGCGGCCGGAGGAATCGATCACGGTGAATCGGAGGCCGGTCTCCTCGTGGAGCACCATGACCGCGTTCTGCCAGTTGAGGCTGTCCCTCGGCAGCGCGCGTACTGCCAGCCGCGCCTCGCGCATCAGGTTCTCCCGGGTCTGCTCCTCGATGTCACTGCGAAGTGAAGACTCCGCCAGGAGGAGCAGCGTCCCGAGGGCGACGATGACGACCAGGAGGGTCCCGGTGAAGTGCCGGGCGACGAAGTTCATGGTCGCCTGGCTCCCCGCTCACCGCCGCGGAAGCGGTATCCCGCGCCCCGCACCGTCTCGATCAGCTCGCCGGCCTCCCCGAGCTTGGTCCGCAACCGCTGCACGTGCATGTCTACCGTCCGGGTCTGGATATCC
>JAOUEA010000082.1 GCA_029858935.1 Actinomycetota bacterium | reverse complement strand
GCGGTCCTCACCACCGAGATGGCGCCGCGGCCCGATAGGAAGACGGGACGGATGCCCGACGAAGAGGAGATCGGAAGGTTTCAGCGCGTCAGGCCGGTCATGCACGAGCTGCTGCAGGGCAAGGGTCTCGTCGCGGTGGCCGAGGACAAGGTCTACGTGACCGACGTGAAAGGACCCCTGGAGGAGGGGTGGCAGCAGAAGGTGGAAGCCTTCGCGGCACGGCTTCCGGTCACCGAGATCGCCTCGAGCTGACGGGGTGATGGGAAGATCGGGCCATGCCGACGATCGTCGTCGCCACGAAGGACGGCGTGTCCACGTTCGACCACGACGGGCACCTGCGAGCGGTCGCTCATGAGGGTCGATCGGTGTCGGCGCTCGGGCGCATGCGCGACGACGTCTGGGCGATCGCCGAGGAGGCCGAGCTCTGGCGCGCGACCCACGCCGGGTGGACCCACGTCGCCGATCTCGGCGGCCTGCGTGCGACCTGCATCGCGGGCATGGGCGACGCGGTGTTCGTCGGCACGTCGGAAGCGCGTCTGTTCCGGCTCGCCGGCGAAGTGCTCGAACCCGTCACCGCGTTCGACGACGCGCCGGGTCGTGAGACCTGGCATACGCCGTGGGGCGGCCCTCCCGACACCCGCTCCATCGCGAACTGGGACGACGACGTCTTCGTCAACGTGCACGTCGGAGGCATCGTGAGAACCGATGACGACGGCCGAAGGTGGACGCCGACGATCGACATCGATGCCGACGTGCACCAGGTGACGACGGCTGACGGCATGGTGCTCGCCGCGTGTGCCCGCGGGCTCGCGGTCAGCACCGACCGAGGCGCGACGTGGACCTCTCGCATCGACGGGCTCGCCGCCCCTTACTCGCGAGCCGTCGCGGTCTGCGGCGATTCCCTGCTGGTGTCGGCCTCGACCGGTCCACGCGGTGGCGACGCCGCCGTGTACCGGGGACGCCTGAGCGGCGGGGCGTTCGAGCGATGCGTCGCGGGGCTTCCCCCGTCGTTCTCCGACAACATCGACTCCCATTGCCTCGACGCCCTGCCCGAGGGCTCGGTCGCCGCGTTCGGCACGTCCGAGGGATCGGTGTACCGCTCGACCGACCAGGGCGCAAGCTGGGAGGTACTCGCCACAGGCCTCGCCCCGGTCCGGCGCGTGCTCGCGATGCCGTGACCGACCCCTGATCGCTGATTCGCGACCCGTGGCACACTGACGACATGAGCGACGAGGAGCTCCTCGCACGGGCCGAGCAGACCCTGACCGAGATCAAGATCAACGAGGGATTGTCCGAGCGTCATGCGGCCGTGCTCGCCGCGTTGCGCATCCGGTTGAAGGGAAGCGCCGGGAAGTCCCTGGAGGAGATGCTCGAGGCGGCCGACGACCCCGCTGCCGACGACCTCGCGGACAAACTCGCAGAGGCCGACCGCGCGCCCAAGCCCTCGCTGGACGATCTGTTCACGAAGGAGCCGAAGAAGCCGGACTGGCCCTCCTGACCACAGGTGCGTCCAGGCGCCAGAGACGCCCTCCGACGCCCGGCCACAGGTAGGCGTTGCGGTACCTCGTGCCGACGAGCGACACGCCGCCTCCGTCGATCGCGATCGAGCTGCCGACCAAGGACCCTTCGTTCGGATCGATCACCAGTGCTCCGATCAGATCGCGGCGATCGTACGTTCGCGCGATCAGCGCGTACCCCCGATCCGCAACACCACCAACGGTCATCACCATGCCGTCGGGTGCGAGCGCGACGGCCTCGACGCTCTGGGGGCGTGAGGCACCCCACGACCTCATCCACCGGAGCCGGCCATCGAACGACAGCCGAGCCAGCCATCCGAGGTGCGGAGCGTCGATCCCATATCCGATCGGTGCACCCAGCGTGCCGCCGACCGCCAGGATCCCGTTGCGTCCATCGATCGAGACCGCGGCGTCGTCGTCGCGGTCGCCGGGTTCACGGAAGATACGTGTCCATCGGCGTTCGCCGTCCGGCCCGAACGCCGCGACGAAGGGCTCCCGCTCATGAGTCCAGCCCGTCTTGGGGCTCGGCACTCCGACGTCGCCGGCGACGAAGACCGCTCCGTGCCCCGCGGTGGCGATGTCGGCGACGCTCACGCGAAGGTCGACGGCAGCTGCAACGCCGATCCGGGTCTTCCACGCCGACGTGCCGTCGAGCCCATACGTTCTGATCCACGACGAGGTCGGGCCAACATCGTCGTCGTATTCGAAGCCCGCGATGGCCACGCCCCCTGGCCACGCGTCGATGCCCACTCCCTTCGATTGGCGTGGCCCCGTGCGCCACCTCGCCGCCTGCCGTGTCCACCTGAGGACGCCGTCGGGCGAGTAGGCCCTGATGAACCAACCGCCGGACTCACAACCGAACCGGCAGTGCCATCCGAACCCGACCGAGTAGATGTCGCCGTTGGGCCCGATCGTGACCGCCTCCCCGGAGGTGCCCGACGGCTCCTTGCCGAGTGGAAGCCAGGTGTCTTGCCACAGGGGGGTGCCGGCGGAGTCGAAGGCGGCGATCAGGAACCCCCGATGCTCATCATCGACCTCGATCTCGCCGGTGACCACGCTCAAGCCGGAACCCGCGATCGCCACGTCAGCGAGCGACAGCCCGATAGGGCGCCGCCACTCGTACGGCTTGGTCGTCGGGTGGGAGGAAAGCGACCCTCCTGTCGACGCAAGAGCCAATCCCACGGCGACCACCGCGACGACCAAGGAACGGATCGCTCGCATCGCAATGACCTTCTCTCCGGATTCGAGCATGGCGCCTGGGCCGAAGCGTGACATCGACCATTGAGCCCCCGAGAGAGGGGTCTCGACCGTGATCGATCCGGTCCGAATCAGCAGTGTCTTTCGGGGTCGACAGACCCAGGCCGGCCTGATCACCAGGTGGTGGGATGGCAATGACAACCGAAAGGGCGTGCTCGCGAGGGCGAGGTGAACGAGGTGCGTGCCCTGAAGATGGCGGTGGCGTCACTGCTGGTCGCGTCGATCGTGATGATGACGTGCGGGCCGGCGACTGCGGAAGATGGACCGATCTGGCGGCGAGCGCCCGGGGGGCGGCTCGCGGCGCTGACGATCGGAGCGTCTGGGCATATCTATGTGACCGGTTCACTCCGCGGCAGCAGTGGCGATGCGTTGATGGTGGCGAAGTACGGGGTCAACGGACAACTCGTGTGGCGCCGGACCTGGCGGCATGCGGGCCGTCTGTGGCACGCGGCAGGGACGGCGATCACCCCCGCACCCGGCGGAGGCATCTACGCGGGCGGTTTCAGCGGCTCCGGCACCGGCGAGGGTGGTGATGCGCTGCTGATGCGCTACACCGCGACCGGGCGACGCGTGTGGCGCCGGGAGATCCCCGAGGAGTTCGGGACGGCGATCGTGGTCGGGCTCGCCGCCACGTCGCGTGGAGTGGTCGCAGCCGTGGAGGACCACGGGTGCTGCGACATCGCCGCGGAACGAGAGGGATACGTGCAGGCGTTCCGCGCCGACGGCACCAGGTCGTGGCGCAGCCCCTTCGAAGCGCGGGGCATCGACGCAGCAACCCGCGACACGCCGTGGGCCGTGGCGACCGGACACGGGGACCGTGTGTACGCGGCGGGGTCGATCGACCGGAAGGTCTATCGCCAAGGCTCTCCGCCGCCCGATGTCGACCGGATGATCCAGGCGCTTGGCCCTGACGGTCGCGTCGTGTGGACCCGGGTGTCTGGTTTGACGGGGCACTCGTACAACGATTCCGCGACCGACGTCGCCGTCCGCGGTGGACTCGTGGTCGCGAGCGGGAATTCGTGGCCACGCAGCGGAAACAGGATGCGAGCGTGGCTCATGGCGCTCGACACGGGTGGCCGCCGCCGCTGGGCCGAGGGTTGGGGCGGCGGGCGGCACCAACGGTTCGCGAACGCCGTGGCGATCGCGCCTTGGGGCCCGATCTACGTGGGCACTGAGTCCTCACTCCGTCGCTACTCGCCGGCAGGAACGCTCGTGTGGAAGCGCCCGCTCCCCGACGGGGGATGGGTCTCTGACGTCGCGGCCGCCGGCTCCGTGTACCTCGTCTCGGGACGCGAGCTTCAGCGGTGGCAGCGATGATGGCTCGTCGACGTCGGATCCTCGGGACCATCTGCGTGAGATCGGATGCGTGGAGGTGTTCGACGTTCGGCGCATCGTGGCTCCGGCGCTCCGTCATCGGAGCGGTCTGTCTCGTCGTCGTCTTGGGACTCACCGGCCCTGCGGTGGCCGGAGGTCCGAGTCCGACCTGGGTCCGCGCGACGGCGTTCCGAGCCGAATCGGTCGCTGCCGCCCCTGCCGGCGGCGCGGTCGTCGTCGGCGTGCGGGGAGCCGGCCGCGAGGATCAGATCGCCGTGATCCGCACCTACCGGCCCGATGGGACGGCCCGATGGACGACGACGTGGGTTCCATCTGTGGGATGGGCGGCGGCCAGCGCGGTCGCCGTGTCAGCCGACGGGATCTTCGTCGCCGGTGCGATGGGGCCTGATCGAGCGCCTCCTCCGTGCAATGAGATCGGCTCCTTCTCTCGATTCGTGCTCGCTCTGAACCATCGCGGTCGTGTGCTGTGGCTCAGGGGCGACACGACCTGGAAGAACTGCCATTCAGACGCAGCGACCGCTGTCGGGGCCGGTCGAGGCCTGGTGGTCGTGGCCACGACCCGTTCCATCGAGGGGTCCATCGATTATCACGGCCGGATGGTCGCCTTTACGGCGGGGGGACGCCGGCTCTGGGCGAACGGCTTCGAGGTGCCCGGGCTGCCCTGGGCCTCGGCCGATTCCGTGAGCGATCTTGAGACTGATGTCGCGGGAAGGAGCTTCGCGGCCGGGAACGCGTGGAGCCGCGCCGTGCTCGACCCCCCGGCCGACTCCGAAGCGGTGCTTCAGGCCCTGACCAGAGACGGCGACCGCAGGTGGTCGAAGGTGTTCGGTGAGCCGGGGAAGTGGCTCGACGATCGCGACCGGGGGACAGCCGTCGACGTCAGGGGCGGCCGGGTGATGTTCGGAGCCATGATCGATCTTCAGGATCCGAAGGGTGTCCGCTCCCGCCTGATGTCGTTCACGACCGCGGGCGAGCGCCAGTGGGTGCAGGGGTTCAAGGCGGTCGCCGCGCACTCGGCCCGCACCGTCGTCGCGCTCGGCCGATCTGGTCGCGCCTACGCGTCGAGCTCGGTGCGCGACGACGTGTATGGCGGAATGCGCGCCGTGCTGCGGGCGTTCTCCGAAGAAGGGCGAGTGCTGTGGGAACGAGCCCTGGGGGGCTCCCGCCGCGTGGTCGATCTCGATGCAGGTCAAGGGCTGTTCGTGCTGCAGCGCAACCGCGTGCTGCGGTTCCCGGGCTGATCGACCGGAAGTGGCACCGGCGGCCGAAGCCCGGGCGCAGCGGCGCCCTCGAGCGTGGCCGGGGCCCGGTCGTCGGAGGACCCTCGACCCGAGGACCCCCGCTCGGCGCGCGGATAATGGAGCTACCGAGGGAGGTGGATCGAGATGCGTCGTGTACTGGCTGTATCACTCGGGGTTCTCCTGGTCCTGGCGATCCCCGGAACCGCGCTCGCGGCTTCCGCCGAGCCCAGCGGCGACGCCCTCGTCGTGCTCAGCGGCAAGGCGTACGTGCCGGCAGGTGAGACGGTCGAGTCCGTGGTCGTGTTCGACGGTCCCGTGAGGGTCGAGGGCACCGTCACGAGCACCGTCGTCGCGTTCAACGGACCGGTCACGATCAGTGGAACCGTCGGGGACGACGTCGCCGTGTTCAACGGCACGCTGTACGTTCGCGACGGCGCCCGCGTGACGGGAGACGTCTACGCCGACCAGCGGGTGATCGCTGATGGAGCGACCGTCGCCGGCGCGGTGTCGTCGATGTCGCGGCTGGGCTTGACGTCGGGATGGGCGTCGTTCGCCGTGGGACTGGCGTTCTGGCTGGCGATCGCAGTGTCGACCCTGGTGCTCGGGCTGCTGCTGCTGTGGTTCGCTCCGCGCGCCGCAGACGCGGTGGTGCAGGCTGGGAAGACGGCCGTCGGCCCGTCGATCGGATGGGGCTTCGCCGTGCTCGTCGGCCTGCCCGTGCTCGGGGTGATCGCGATCGCAACGCTCGTCGGCATCCCGTTCGGGTTCGGCATCTTGCTCGCGCTCGCGCTGATCTTCGCGATCGGCCAGGCGACGGGTGCCTGGATCCTGGGCCGGATGATCGTGAAGACGGGTTCGCGCGTCGGCGCGTTCGCGCTCGGCTGGGCGATCCTGTCGGTCGCGATGCTGGTGCCGGTGATCAGCGGCCTCGTGCTGCTGGCCGCCATGGTGTACGGACTCGGCACGCTCAGCGTGGCCGCGTTCCGCGCCCGCCGCGGTCCGGCAACGGCACCGGCCACACCGCCGATGCCGTCGGGACCGATCCCGGCTTGAGCGCTTGAGAATGAAGTGAGGGCGGGTCACGCGGGGTGCGAGATCCCGGCGGCCCGCCCTCGGCCGCGACGTACGCGCGTCCTTTCCGAACACCCGCCACGCCCTCTACTGTGAAGCTCGTGGCTGCGGCGGGGGTACGTCGAGTGCTCGGTCTCCGACCGGGTGAGGAACGGTCGGTCGCCTTCATCGTCGCGACGTCGTTCATGGTCTCTGCAGGACTGATGATCGGGCAGAGTGCGATCGAAGCGCTCTTCTTCGCCCGCTTCGGCGTCGAGAAGTTGCCGGCGATGTACCTGATCCTCGGCGGCACGATGTTTCTCCTGACCCTCGGCTTCGGCGCGCTGCTGGTGCGGACCGGGCCGGGCCTGGCCTGCATCGCCATCCCTTTCGCGGTCGCGGCGCTGGCGATCGCCGGGCGGGCGGGGCTTGCTGCCGACATCACCTGGGTTCCCCAGGCGCTATGGCTGCTGCAAGGCGCGAGCTATTTCGTTCTTGGCCTGGCCGTTTGGGGATTGGCCGGCATCATCACCGACACGCGTCAGGCCAAGCGCATCTTCCCGCTGATCGGAGCGGGCGGCGTGCTGGGCTACGTCGTGGGCGGCATCATCACGAAGCCGCTCGCGTCGTGGATGGGGACCCCCAACCTCTTGTTCGTGTGGGTGGCGACGCTCATCGGTTCGGCCGTGCTGGGCATGGCGCTCCTCGCCGTCGTCGGCGCTGGAGGGTCGGACCGGGGTGATCGGGGTGATCGGGGTCCAGGGCCCCTCGCGCAACTGACGGTCGGGATGCGATACGTCGCGGCCTCGTCACTCATGCGCTGGCTCGCACTCGCCGCGGTCCTGTTCTCCTTGCTGTTCTTCTCGCTGTACCTGCCGTTCTCGCGAGCCGCGACCCTCCGCTACCCGGACCCCGACGACCTCGCCGGGTTCTTCGGCCTGTTCTTCGGCATCTCCACTGGCCTCGCCCTGCTCGTGTCGCTGCTTCTCACCAATCGATTGCTCGCGCGGTTCGGCGTGCCGGCGGTGATGCTCGTGCTGCCGGCGATCTACGTGGTCGCCTTCGGCGTCCTTACGATCGCCGCGAGCTTCGCGGCGTTGGCCGTCTTCCGATTCGTCCAGGTCGCCTGGATGCAGGGAGGCGCTTCGAGCTCGTGGGAAGCCGTGATCAACACGGTGCCGCCCGACCGGCGGAACCAGACCCGTGCCTTCCTCTACGGGGGCCCGACCCAGATCGGGACGATCCTCGCCGGCGTGGTCGCGCTGGTGGGCGAGCGCGCATTCTCGCCGAGCGTGCTCTACGGCGTCGGGCTCGCGTGCGCCGTGCTTGCGACGATCGCGATGATCGGCGTGCGGCGCGGCTATCCGCACGAGCTCGTCCGTGCGCTGCGCGAAGGGCGCCCCAACGTCTTCGGCGACTCGCCCGACGGTCTGCCGACCGAACCGTTCGCGCTCGCCCGCGACGATGCGACCGCGCTCGGTGTCGTCGTTTCGGGCATCGCCGACCCCGATCCCCGCGTGCGTCAGGTGGCGGCGACGATCCTGGCGGACTTCGACCCGCCCACCGCTGCGCGGCCGCTCCGCGACGCGTCGAACGACCCCGATGCAGGCGTCAGGGCCGCCGCGATCGGTTCGCTCGCCGAGAGCCGGGACGGATCGTCGCTGGCCATCGTCCTCGAGCGGGCACGCGATCCCGACCGCGACGTCCGGCGAGCGGTGGTCGCCGCGATCGGGCGGCTGGACGTCGGAGCGGAAATGGCCCGGCAGGCGCTCGGGTCCCTGACGCGCGACGAGGATCCGGCCGTGCGTGCGTCGGCGGCTGCGAGGCTCGCCGAGGTCGGCAACGATCCTTCGGCGATCGCCACGCTCGTCGAGCTCGCGGCGTCCGAGGACGACGATGTCCGCGCCGCCGCGTTCGACGCGATGGCAGGCCTTGAAGATCCACGCCTGGCGGATGTGGCGCTGGCCGGGCTGCGCGATCCCGCACCGATGGTCCGTGTCGGAGCCGCGCGGGCGATCCCCACGCTCGACCCGCCCCGGGGACTCGACGCGCTCGTGATCGCTACGGCCGACCCCTCCCTCGTCGTGCGACGGGCGGTCGCCCGCGGCCTGGGCGAGCTCGGTCAGGCAGCCGTCGACCCTGTCGTTCACTCCCTCGAAGACCCGGCGCGGCGTGACGCTGCGCTGGCCGCGCTCGAGCGGCTTCCTCTCGACGGTCGCCGCGACGAGGTGCGCCGGTTCGCCGAACGAACCGTCTCTGATGCCGTCGAGCGTCACGAGATGGCCGTCTCGATCGATGCTCGGGGAGAACCGCGCCTCGAGCTGCTGAGGGATTCGCTGCACCACCGGTCGGAACTCGATGGCGAGGATGCCCTCCGGGCGATCTCGCTCGCCGATGGCAACACCCAGCTGCCGGTCGCGCTCGACAACCTCTCGGTGAGCGACGCTGCACAGCGAGCCAACGCACTCGAGGTGATCGAGAGCGTCACCGAACGAGAGCTGGTTCGGCCGCTGCTCAAGATCTGGGACGGTGCCATCCGGCCCGGCGTGCACGACGATGCGCTCGAACGATCACGACGAGACCCCGACGACTGGATCAGAGCGTGCGCCGAGCTGGCGGCGCGCCGAGGAGGACCCATGGAAACCCTGACGACCCTCGCGACGATGGAACGAGTGCTGTTCCTCAGGAAGGTGTCCCTGTTCGCGGAGCTTCCGCCGCCCGACCTGGCGCCGATCGCGGCGATCGCCAGCGAGCGCATCTATGCCGACGGCGAGATCATCGCCGAGCAGGGTGACGCGGGTGCGGAGATGTACATCATCGTGAGCGGGGAGGTTGCCGTGGTGACGAGGTCCGACGACGGCGACCGCGTGATCGCAACCAGAACGCCGGGAGACGTGGTCGGCGAGATGTCGCTGATCAGCAGCGAGCCGCGCATCGCGGATCTGGTCGCCCGAGGAGCCGTGCGCGTGCTCTCGATCGATCGACGGCGATTCGGTTCGATCCTGCGAGAACGGCCCGACACATCGATCGCGGTGATCCAGGTGCTGTGCCGCCGGCTCGCCGAGGCCGGATCTCGCTCCTCGGGTGGGCAGGCCGGGATCGCGTCGGAGGAGCGTTGAGGTGATGACATGGCCAGTCCCGTGACGGGCGACCCCATCGCGGTCGGGCGAGACGCCCTCGCGCGGCACGCGTGGGCCGAGGCCTACGAGGCGCTCGCAGCCGCAGACCGTGCCGGGGCGATGCGCGGCGAGGGCCTCGAGCTGCTTGCCCGAGCCGCGTACTGGACGGCTCGTCCCGACGAGGCGGTCGAGGCGCTCGAGCGCGCCTACGCCGCCTATCTCGAGGAGGGGGACCACTCGGCGGCAGCGATGGCCGCGTTCCGGCTCGCGGAGCAGAGCGGCATGCGGCTGTCCGTCGCGCAGGCGCAGGGGTGGGCGGCGAGGGCG
>JAOUEA010000314.1 GCA_029858935.1 Actinomycetota bacterium | reverse complement strand
TCCGGTCCCCGCGAGCAGTTCTCCTGCGCTCTCCTCGCCGACGACGCTCCACGACGTGGCGACGAGGGTTGCGACCACGATGGCGAGGGTTCCCCAGGCACGGAGGTGGGCCACACGGGACCTTCCACGAGCTCGATCGAGAAGGGTCACGAGGTAGGCAGCGCCGAGCACGGCGAGCGGAGTCACGATCGGAAGCGGGTACTGGTAGCCCTTCACCGGCCAGAGCTGGAAGAACAACAGCGGCGCAAGGATCCAGCACACCAGCAAGGTCTCCCGCCACGTCCACGAGCCACGGACCTCGCGGAGCCAGAGCGCGGCGGCGATGAGCACGAGTGGACCCACCGCCTTGGGCACCTCGACGAGATAGAACTCCCAGGAGTGATTCGGTTCGCGGAACAACTGCCACACGAGGTAGCCCTTGCCCGTCTCCGCCCCGCCGCCGAGGAGCAACGACATCGGGAACGGGAGCACGACGAGACCGAGGATCGCAAGCGCGATGACGATGCGACGCACCGGCAGGCGGCACTCGGTCGTGAGCGCGAAGAACGCGTAGACGGCGCTCACGTAGAGGATGCCCGACTCCTTCGTCAACACCGTGAGGCCCATCGCCGCCGCGGCCGCGTAGATCGTCGCGGCTCGCTGGGTGATGACGTACCTCGCCACCAGGTACAAGGTGCAGGTCGCGAAGAACGTCATCGGGCCGTCGAGCAGTGCCTGGCGGGAGACGATCACGTGGTAGGGCACGACGGCGACGAGCAGCGCCGCGACGATCCCCACCGATCGCCCGTAGAGGAGCCGGCCGAGCGCGTAGACGGCCGCAACGGTTCCCACCGCGAACACGACGGCGAGGATCCTCGGCGTCACATCGCTCACAGCGCTTCGGTACAGCACCGAGATCAGCAGCTGGAAGAGCAACGGGTGGGCCCGGAAGATCGGGAAGATGTCCCCAAGTTCCGGCACGCCCGCGATGGCTGCGCCCTGGCCCGCATACACCGCCTCGTCGCTGTTGAAGCCGAACCGGTCGATCTGCCACAGACGCAGCGCTGCCGCGCCCACACCGACGGCGACGACGAGTGCGACGGTGAGCGCCGAGCCCGGTTCGCTCCTGGGCACCGGCACGAGCGAGAGCTTCGGCCGGCGAACCCACCTCTTCCGTGCGGCCGGTGGCTCGACCCACAGGCCGGGCGCGGGCGATCGGCTCACACGGTTCCTCCGACATCGTGCATCAGGTCGGGCGCGATCGGGTCGAACGTGCTGCGCACCGGCACGCCACCCGTCCCGGGGTCGGCGACGCGCGCGCCCTGGAGTTCCCCGTTGACCGTCTGCACGGCGAAGGGCGTCTCCGTGGTGAGCAACATCAGCTGCTCGTACCAGTGGCGGTCAGACGTGCGGATCCTGGTGACGGGCAAGCCGTCGAGCAGATGCCGCCTGACCTCGTCCTCGAGCGCGACGTCGCCGTTGGCGAGCACGGCAGCGATCAAGGGGTACGGCGGGAAGCCGTACGCATCCTCGGTGTTCTCCCGCAGCACGAGCACGTTCGAATCGAGGTCGAGCAACGGCTGGACCAACGTGCTTCCCCGCTCGATCACCCCCATGTGGGTGATCCGAACGCTGGGGACGATGCGAGCCGAGGGCACCAACTCCTCGATCGTGAACTTGGGCGGCGGGATGAGCCGCTGCACCCAGGCGTTCATCGTGCACACGGGGAGGTTGACCTTCGACAGCGCGAGCCCCGTGCGCCGCCCGCTCTTCGAGTGCAGCCTGCTCTGCACCTGGAGCCAGCAGCGCCGTCGCCATGGAAGCGGCGCCGTTCGTGCGGCCGCGAGCGTATGCGCCGAGATGGTCAGCGGCTTCGGGAAGGCGAGAGCCATACCGTCGCCGTCGATGATCACCATGTCGTCGGATACGAACCCTGCGCCGTGTTGCTGCACCGACATGAGGCACGTCGTGGTCTTGCCGGTGTCGGTCTGGGCGGTGATGAGCGTGCCCTTGCCGTCCATCTCCAGGCAGGCCGCATGCACGAGCGCGTACCCCTTGCGCACGAACGTCCATCGCAGCAGCGGTTCGGCGACGTTCGTGTACAGCACGTGCGGCGAGCGGGCGACGGGCCGCGAGACCTGGACCCTCGACGGGTCGGCCATCCGGATGTCGACGGCGAAACCGAATCGGCCGAGCTGCTCGACGTATCGAACGGCGTGATCGCCCCGCTCCACGAGCCGCCGGGTGCGCGGACCGCCGAACCCATCACCGCTGACGCAGATGTCGATATCCGGCGGCCCATCCATCTCCTCGACGCGGAAGAACGAGAGCTCCGGGAGCCGAGCGTCGGAGACGATCCTCACGATGCCGTGGATGTCGTAGCTGTACCGCGAGGTCCCCAGGGTGGGTTGCG
>JAOUEA010000313.1 GCA_029858935.1 Actinomycetota bacterium | reverse complement strand
GTCTCGGGCATCACCCTGGTGTTCTGGGGCGGCGCGACGGAGACGAAGGCGAGTGCGAAGGGCCCGCTCGGGGAGTTCCTCGTCGCGTTCGTCGGCCCGGCGACGACGCTCGTGCTCGCGGGGGCCTTCTGGGTGGGCGAGACGCTCGCGAACGGCCTGGTCGCCGACACGATGGCGTCGCTCGCGTTGCTCAGCCTGATCTTCGCGGCGTTCAATGCTTTGCCGGGGTTCCCGCTCGACGGGGGCCGCATGCTGCTGGCGACGGTGTGGGGCATCACGCGCAACCGGCGCACGGCGATGCGGGTCGCGGGATACGGAGGGATCTCCATCGGCGCCGTGATCGGCGGCGTCGCAGTGTGGATGCTGTCGAACGGAGACCTGGGCATGGCTCTGTTCTTCGGCTACGTCGCGATGATCCTGATCGGCTCGGGGCGCGCGATGGATCAGCGGATCGCGCTCCGTGACCAGCTCGTCAGGGGAAGGGTGGCCGACGCGATGCGCCCTGCGCCGCCTGCCGTGCCGATCGATCTCTCCCTCGTGCAAGCGCTCGACGACTATCTTCGCGACGCCGACGGAACGGCCTTCCCGGTCCTCGATGCCGGGCGCATCGTCGGCACCGTATCGATCGACAGCGCCCGCAAGGCGGGCAGCCGCGATCCGACCCGCCCGGTGCGCGACGGGATGCGCCCGCTCGCCCAGACCCCGGTGGTCGCTCCTGACGAGACCCTCGACGACGCACTCGAGTGGCTCGGAGGACGCGACGGGCTCGTCATGCGGGAAGGCTCGCTCGTCGGCGCGCTCGGACCCGCCGACGTGGAGCGCTGGTACCGCCGAGTGATCGAGGGCAAGCTCGACGAAGCAGATCCGCACGTGCCCGCGCGGCCCGACCTATGATCAGGCTCGGTCGATCCCGACGACTCGCCCGCCGGGATGAAACGCCCTCCAGTCGAACCACAGGTGGTCGACCGCCACGATCGGGTCGAGCCGGGCGCCACGCAGCGGACCCGAGGTCGCCCGACCGAAGATGTCCCAGTGACTGGAGGTCTCGCGGTCCACGAGGCCGGTCGGCCCGGCCTCGATCGTCACGTGGCGCCCATCGAACCACCACCGCGCCGGAGACGCCAAGGGCGATCCATCGCGTCCGCATACCCGTATGGACGGAAGGCGCCCCTCGCAGATTCCGCGGACGGCCTGCCGCGGCGGCTGTCGCTGGGCGGCGGTAGCATCCGCGATGTGACGGCCCCGCTCTCCCCCGACGAGCGCCAGACGCTCGTGCTCGATCACGCCTCGGGCACCCTGCTCGTGACCGGCCCGGCCGGCACGGGCAAGACCGCCGTGCTTCGCGAGCGGTTCGCACGCCTCATCGAGCAAGGGGCCGATCCCGACCGCGTCGCCCTGGTGGTCGGCTCCTCGTCCGCCCGCGACGCCATGCGCTCGGCGCTTCTGCAACGGCTCCCGACGTCCCTGTCCGGCCTTCACGTGGTCACGATGCACGGGCTCGCGAACCGCATCCTCAAGGCGCGTGCCGAGCAGGCCGGACAGGGAGAGCCACCGCAGCTGCTGTCGGCGACGGATCAGTTCGCGAAGGTACAGGAACTGCTCGGCTCGCAGAACCTCGCCGAGTGGCCTGCGTACGGCCCGCTGCTCGAGATGCGGGGGTTCGTCGACGAGGTCCGCCAGTTCCTTTCGCGCGCCCAGGAGGCGCTGCTGACGCCCGAGCAGATCGTCGACGCGGCCGATCGGCGAGGACTCACCGGCTGGCGAGAGCTGGCGAGGTTCCTAGGCGAGTACCAGCAGGTGCTCGACGCGCTGAATCTTGCCGACTTCGCCACCTTGCTGGAGCGTGCCGCGAGCGAAGCGCCCCTGGGCGACCCTCCGTTCGATCACGTGATGGTCGACGACTACCACGACTCCACGATCGCGGCCGAGTCGATCCTTCGAGGCATCCGCGCGCCCGACCTCGTGGCAGCCGCGAACCCCGACGCGCACGTCTTCTCGTTCCAGGGAACGAGCCGCGACCCCCTCGATCGATTCGCTGAAGCGTTCCCGGGAAGCACCGACGTCGAGCTCGCGACGAACCACCGCGCGACAGAGCCGGTCGCCGTCGAAGCATGGATCGCCCCGCATGCGAGCGAGGAACACGCGTCGATCGCGCGCGAACTTCGCCGCTTGCATGTCGAGCGGGGCGTGGGCTGGAACGACATGGCGGTCATCGTGCGCCGACAAGGCTCGCATCTCGGAGGGCTGCTGCGCGCGCTCGACGACGCACGCATCCCTCGCGCGATGCCCGAGCGTGGCCTCTCGCTCACGGCCGAGCCGGCGACCCGGCCCTATGTCCTGGCATTGCGATGGCTCGTCGCCGACGCGACGGCGCGTGAGGCGCTGGTCGAGCAG
>JAOUEA010000081.1 GCA_029858935.1 Actinomycetota bacterium | reverse complement strand
GAACCAGCTGGTCCGGGTCTACGTGGCCCAGAAGCGCAAGATCTCCGACGGCGACAAGCTGGCCGGCCGTCACGGCAACAAGGGCGTCATCTCGACGATCCTGCCCGAGGAAGACATGCCGTTCCTACCCGACGGCACGCCGGTCGACATCATCCTCAACCCGCTCGGCGTGCCGAGCCGCATGAACCTGGGCCAGGTGCTCGAGGCCCACCTCGGGCTGGCCGCGCTCTGGGGCTTCAAGAAGGACGGCAGCGACCACGAAGGGCCGGTGCACGTGGCGACCCCGGTGTTCGACGGAGCGCGAGAGGGCGAGATCCTCGAGGCGATCCGCTCGGTACACCCCAACCGCGACGGCCTGAACATGGTCGACGAGGTCGGCAAGGCCCAGCTGTTCGACGGCCGCAACGGTCAGCCGTACGAAGAGCCGGTCACCGTGGGCGTGGCCTACATCCTGAAGCTGCTCCACCTGGTCGACGACAAGATCCACGCGCGGTCGACCGGCCCCTACTCGATGATCACGCAGCAGCCCCTGGGCGGGAAGGCCCAGTTCGGCGGACAGCGGTTCGGCGAGATGGAGGTGTGGGCGCTCGAAGCCTATGGCGCGGCCTACGCGCTGCAGGAACTGCTCACGATCAAGTCCGACGACGTGCTCGGCCGCGTGAAGGTCTACGAGGCCATCGTGAAGGGCGAGAACATCCCCGAGCCGGGCATCCCCGAGTCCTTCAAAGTGCTCATCAAGGAGATGCAGTCGCTCTGCCTCAACGTCGAGGTGCGGTCCTCGACCGGCGAGCAGATCGAGCTGCGCGAGACCGACGAGGACGTGTTCCGGGCCGCGGAGGAGCTGGGCATCGATCTCAGCCGACGCGAGCCGGCCGGGGCGGACTTCGATTGAACGCCAGGCGGTCGGCGAGCGGGAACACGGGAGCGTTGCACAGAGTGAAGAGCGAGCCACGCCCACAGCCACACGAGGAGGCGAGCGCGTAAGTGCTGGACGTCAATTACTTCGATGAGCTTCGCATCGGCCTGGCCACGCCGGATCAGATCCGTGCGTGGTCCAACGGTGAGGTCAAGAAGCCGGAGACCATCAACTACCGCACCCTGAAGCCCGAGAAGGACGGCCTGTTCTGCGAGCGCATCTTCGGGCCGACCCGCGACTGGGAGTGCCACTGCGGCAAGTACAAGCGTGTGCGCTTCAAGGGCATCATCTGCGAGCGCTGCGGCGTGGAGATCACCCGCAGCAAGGTGCGACGCGACCGCATGGGCCACATCGAGCTCGCGGCTCCCGTGACCCACATCTGGTACTTCAAGGGTGTTCCGAGCCGCCTGGGCTACCTGCTCGACCTCGCCCCGAAGGACCTCGAGCGCATCATCTACTTCGCCGCCTACGTGATCACCCACGTCGACGAGGAGCGTCGCCATGATGCCCTTCCCGACGTCGAGGCCGAACTCGAGACCGAGAAGCGTCAACTCGAGGCTGAGCGCGACGACGACATCAAGAAGCGCCTGTCCGAGCTCGAGGATCGTCTGAAGGAGCTCGAGGCCGAAGGCGCCAAGGGCGCACAACTGTCGGCGGCCAAGCGTGAGGCGCAGCGCGACGTCGAGCGCATCACCGAGGCCTCCGGCCGCGAGACCCAGCACCTCGACGACGTGCTGTCGGCGTTCAAGGGTTTGTCGGTGAAGCAGCTCGTGGCCGACGACAACGTCTATCGCAGCCTGCGAGAGCGCTTCGGCGACTACTTCGAGGGTGGCATGGGCGCCGAGGCGATCAAGCGCCTGCTGCAGGACTACGACGTCGAGGCCGAGTCCGCGTTCCTGCGCGACATCATCGACAACGGCAAGGGCACGAAGCGCCTCAAGGCGATCAAACGCCTGAAGGTGGTGTCGAACTTCATCGACGGCAAGAGCACGCCCGCGGGCATGGTGCTCGATGCGGTGCCGGTGATCCCGCCCGACCTGCGCCCGATGGTGCAGCTCGACGGCGGACGGTTCGCCACGAGCGACCTCAACGATCTGTATCGACGCGTGATCAACCGGAACAACCGGCTGAAGCGGCTGCTCGATCTGCAGGCGCCCGAGATCATCGTCAACAACGAGAAGCGCATGCTGCAGGAGGCGGTCGACGCCCTGTTCGACAACGGACGCCGCGGGCGCCCGGTCACCGGGCCCGGTAACAGGCCGCTGAAGTCGCTGTCGGACATGCTCAAGGGCAAGCAGGGGCGCTTCCGCCAGAATCTGCTCGGCAAGCGGGTCGACTACTCGGGGCGTTCGGTCATCGTGGTCGGGCCGGAGTTGCGCCTGCACCAGTGCGGGCTGCCCAAGCAGATGGCGCTCGAGCTGTTCAAGCCCTTCGTGATGAAGCGGCTCGTCGACCAGAACCTCGCGCAGAACATCAAGAGCGCCAAGCGCATGGTCGAGCGCGCGCGTCCGCAGGTCTGGGACGTGCTCGAGGAAGTCATCCGGGAGCATCCGGTGCTGCTCAACCGCGCGCCGACCCTTCACCGGCTGGGCATCCAGGCCTTCGAGCCCGTGCTCGTCGAGGGCAAGGCCATCAAGATCCACCCGCTCGTGTGCGCGGCGTTCAACGCCGACTTCGACGGCGACCAGATGGCCGTGCACGTGCCGTTGAGCGCCGAGGCGCAGGCCGAGGCCCGCATCCTGATGCTCTCGGCGAACAACATCCTGTCGCCGGCGCACGGGCGTCCGATCGCGACCCCGTCCCAAGACATGGTGCTCGGTCTGTACTGGCTCTCGCTGGCCGTCGACGAGAAGAAGAAGGATGAGTCGCTGCCCACGTTCGGGTCGGCAGCCGAGGCGTTGCTGGCGCTCGACCGAGGGCTGGGATTGCAGGTTCCGATCCGCATCCGGCTCGAAGGCAAGTCGTTACCCGACGACATGCTGCCCGAGGGTTGGGCCGACTCCGACGCGGGCAAGGCGGGCCTCGTGCCCGTCGTGCGCACCACGATCGGCCGGGTGATCCTCAACGGTGCGTTCCCCGATGACTTCGAGTTCCGCAACCACGCGATGCTGAAGTCCGACATCGCGCGGCTGGTCGACGAGACCGTGCATCAGTACGACCGCGCGACGGTCGAGGAGACGCTCGACAACCTCAAGAAGCTGGGGTTCCACTATGCGACCCGCGCCGGCGTCACGATCGGCGTCGAGGACGTCACGGTGCCGGAGAGCAAGCAGAGCATCCTCGACGATCACGAGAAGCGGGCCCAGAAGGTCGAAGGCCAGTACCGCAAGGGCATCATCACCGACGACGAGCGACGCCAGGAACTGATCGAGATCTGGACCCAGGCGACCGACGAGGTCAAGAACGCCATGGAGGAGGGGTTCACCCCCACCAACCCGATCTACATGATGGCGAACTCCGGCGCCCGAGGGAACACGATGCAGATCCGCCAGCTGGCGGGCATGCGCGGCCTCGTGGCGAACCCGAAGGGCGAGATCATCCCTCGGCCGATCAAGTCGAACTTCCGCGAAGGGCTGTCGGTGCTGGAATACTTCATCTCCACCCACGGCGCCCGCAAGGGCCTGGCCGACACCGCCCTGCGGACGGCCGACTCCGGGTACCTCACCCGGCGCCTGGTCGACGTCGCGCAGGAGCTGATCGTGCGCGAGGAGGACTGCCGCACCGACCGTTCGATCCCGATCGCGGTGAACGTCGCCCGGCCTGACGGCTCGGTCGTTCCTGCGGCGCACGTCGACACGTCGCTGTTCGGCCGGGTCTTGGCCGAAGACATCAAGGTCGGCGGCAAGAAGGTCGCGGCTGCCGGCGTCGAGCTGAGCGACGATGTCGCCGCGGCGGTCGTCGAATCGGGCGTCGAAGTGGCGCACGTGCGCTCGGTTACGACGTGTGAGGCCGAGATCGGCGTGTGCTCCGCGTGCTACGGCCGCTCGCTCGCGAGCGGGCGCATGGTCGACATCGGTGAGGCCGTCGGCATCATCGCGGCCCAGTCGATCGGCGAGCCCGGCACCCAGCTCACGATGCGCACGTTCCACACCGGTGGCGTCGCGGGCCAGGACATCACGCACGGCCTGCCGCGCGTGGTCGAGCTCTTCGAGGCTCGCAAGCCCAAGGGCGAGGCGCAGATCACCGAGATCAGCGGCACGGTCTCGATCGAGGACGACGAGGAGAAGCACCAGCGGAACATCCTGGTGACCGACGATTCCGGCGACCAGGTCGAGTACCCGGTGTCGTACCGAGCTCGCCTCACGGTGAACGCCGGCGACGAGGTGGTCGTCGGACAGCAGCTCACCGAGGGGTCGGTCAACCCGCACGAGAAGCTGCGGGTCGAGGGCGTGCTCGCGCTGCAGCAGCACCTGGTCGACGAGGTCCAGCAGGTGTACCGCTCGCAGGGCGTCACGATCCACGACAAGCACATCGAGCTGATCGCTCGCCAGATGCTGCGCAAGGTGCACATCATCGATCCGGGAGACACCACGTTCCTGCCCGGCGACATGATCGCCCGGCGTGCGTTCGAGGAGACGAACGCCGAGGTCGTCGAGTCCGGCGGCGTGCCTGCGAGCGCTCGCCCGGTGTTGCTCGGCATCACGAAGGCGTCGCTCGCGACCGACTCGTGGCTGTCCGCGGCGTCGTTCCAGGAGACGACGCGGGTGCTCACCGACGCGGCCATCTCGGCCAAGTCCGACCCGCTGCTCGGGCTCAAGGAGAACGTCATCATCGGCAAGCTCATCCCCGCCGGTTCGGGCCTGGCCCGCTACCGCAACGTGGCGGTCAACATCAAGCCCGAGGCGATCCCCGAGTACTGGCTCGCGCGTCAGCGCGAGATCGCCGAGGCCGTGGCTGCCGAGTCCGGGGAGCCGTCGCTCGTGGGGCTCACTCGCGAGCAGGCCGAGCAGATGCTCGGCGGCGGGCTGTCGGCGGTCTCGAAGGACGACGAGTAGGGGTCACTCCAGCCACCACATCGGTCTCCGTGGAGGTTCGAGCGCCCGGTCGGCGGCGAGCATGAGCTCGACCAACGACCGGCGCTCGTGGGCCTCGAGCCGGTCGTCGATGGGGCCGAAGCGCGTTCTGGCGAGATCGTGCATGCGCAAGAGCCGATGCCGGCCCAGGTCGGTGACCCTGTACGGCTTCGCCTGCTCCTGCTCGTAGCCTTCGACGCGTTCGACGAGGCCGGCCCAGTCGAGGCGGTCGAGCACGCCTTTGCTGGCCTGCCTGGAAACCCGCAGCGATCGGGCCATCTCGTTGAGGAACATGTTCGGGGTGTGATCGAGCAGCGCGAGCATGCGGTACTGGGCGTAGGAAACGAAGTTGCCTTCGAGGGCCTGGTCCATCGTGACGCGGATGCGTTGGTGCAACTTGTGGTGGGTGTGGACGATGTCGAGGGCGTCAGGGTCGGGCTCTCGCCACTCGTGGTTGAAGGTGCACGGCATGGTCGCGTGGTTGTACCCGCTGGGGCCGACATCCGGATGCCGCCGCCGCTGGCGCGACTGGGGCCTCGGTTCGCACGCGACTCGGCAAGGACCTCCGTAGTGGGACCTGCGACGGAACACGGAGGTCCATGACAAGCGCTGCGAGTTCTACCGCCTGCGGAACGCGGCAACCGGGCCCGCGACCCCTACGCCCCGGCGAGCCTGAGGAGCTCTGCATGCACCGCCTGGCCCCCGGCCAGGATGTCGCCCCCCAGCCACCCGTCACCGCCCTCCCAGTCGGTGACGACCCCGCCGGCTTCCTCGATCAACAGCCCGCCGGCGGCGACGTCCCAGGGCGAGAGCCCCAGCTCGAAGAACCCGTCGAACGCACCCGCTGCGACCCACGCGAGGTCGAGTGCAGCGGCGCCGGGCCGCCGTAGGTCCTCGAATCGCGACAACGCCCCATCGAACGTTCGCAGGTAACGGGCAAGCAACTCTTTGCGCCGGAACGGGAACCCGGTCCCCACCACGGCTCGCTCAGGCTCGCGGGTGGACACCGACACGCGCACGGGGTCGTCCTCGGCACGGCGGTGCCAGGCGCCCTCACCGCTGCCCGCGAACCAGGTCTCACGAAGGAAGGGAGCGCAGATCGCTCCCGAAACTGGGGCCCCATCTCGAACCAGGGCGACCGAAACCCCCACCAACGGGAACCCGTGCGCGAAGTTGGTCGTGCCGTCGAGCGGGTCGACGACCCAGGCGTCGTGCACTCCGTCGCCCCCCGATTCCTCGCCGTGCACAGGCACGCCTCCACCCTCGGCGCTCAACAGCTTCGCGATCGCCTCCTCCGACGCCAGGTCGACCTCGGTGACGTAGTCGCCCGGGAGCTCCTTGCGGTGCGCCACGGTGCCGGTTCCCAGGCCCGCAGCGCGTACGACCTCGGCCCCGCGTTCAGCCGCGCGCATCGCCACCTCGACCTCGCGGGACATCGACCCCATCGGGCGGGTACGCTAACAAAGCACGTCGATCCGCTGCGTGGGTGATGGGCTACCTCAAGGGCCCGTCGAGGCACCCTGCGTTCGTTGACGCTCGTGCGTGTGACCTGTAGCTTTGTTCTTCGCGCCCCGGCTCGGCGGGCCACCGGCGCGTTCGACTCCTTGGGAGTGGGATCCGGCGGGTAGAACGGCGTTCGCGCCGCGCCCCGGAACGATCCCGAACGGCCCGCGGGTTCGGCTCACGCCGCGCTCCGGTGTTTGACAACGACAGAGTGCAGACGAGAGATCTATGCCCACGATCGAGCAACTGGTACGCAAGGGGCGCAAGTCCCCCAAAGCGAAGACGAAGGCTCCGGCATTGAAGGAGTCTCCGCAGCGGCGTGGTGTCTGCACTCGCGTCATGACCTACACCCCGAGGAAGCCGAACTCGGCGCTGCGCAAGGTCGCACGCGTGCGGCTCACCAGCGGATACGAGGTCACCGCCTATATCCCCGGTGAGGGCCACAACCTGCAGGAGCACTCGATCGTGCTCGTGCGCGGTGGCAAGGTGAAAGATCTCGCGGGCGTGCGCTACACGATCGTGCGCGGAACCCTCGACACCGCCGGCGTCAGGGGACGCAGACAGGCCCGGTCGCGCTACGGCGCGAAGAAGGGCGGTGAGTAGGCATGCCTCGCAAGGGTCCGGCCGTTCGGCGCGAGATCGCGCCCGACCCCGTGTACCAGAACCCGCTCGTCACGCAGCTCATCAACAAGGTGTTGCTCGACGGCAAGAAGACCGTGGCTGAGCGAGCCGTCTACGAGGCGCTCGAGCAGATCAGCCAGCAGACCGCCAACGACCCCGTGATCACCCTGAAGCGAGCCGTCGAGAACGTTCGGCCGATGCTCGAGGTCAAGTCCCGCAGGGTCGGTGGCGCTTCCTATCAGGTACCCGTCGAGGTCAAGCCGCAACGCGGCACGACCCTCGCGCTGCGCTGGCTCGTGAACTACAGCCGCGCACGCCGCGAGAACTCGATGGCCGAGCGGCTCACCGCCGAGATCATGGACGCCGCCAACGGCGCGGGCACCTCGGTGAAGCGTCGCGAAGACATGCACAAGATGGCCGAGGCCAACAAGGCCTTCGCCCATTACCGCTGGTGATCGACGAGCACGCACGGAACCGGCCCCTCGGGGCCGGTTCTCGACTGAAGGGGGACCGCTGATGGCCGTCCCCGCGGAGACGATGCAGGTGGCCACGACCGAACAAGACGTCAAGCCGAAGGGGGCGAAGGGGTTGGACATCCGTGAGTACCCCCTGGCTCGCACGCGCAACATCGGCATCATGGCGCACATCGACGCGGGCAAGACCACCACGACCGAGCGCATCCTGTACTACACCGGCAAGGCGTACAAGATCGGTGAGGTCCACGAGGGCACGGCCCAGATGGACTGGATGGCACAGGAGCGCGAGCGCGGCATCACGATCACGTCGGCGGCGACCACCTGCCAGTGGAAGGGCCACTGGATCAACATCATCGATACGCCTGGCCACGTCGACTTCACCGTCGAGGTCGAGCGGAGCCTCCGCGTGCTCGACGGGGCGGTCGCGGTGTTCGACGCCGTCGCCGGCGTCGAGCCTCAGTCCGAGACCGTGTGGCGTCAGGCCGATCGCTACTCCGTGCCGCGCATCGCCTTCGTGAACAAGATGGATCGCACGGGCGCCGACTTCCAGCGCACGATCGACATGATGGTCGACCGGCTGGCCGCGAACCCGCTCGTGTTGCAGCTGCCCTGGGGCTCGGAGAGCGACTTCCACGGGGTGATCGACCTCGTGCACATGAACGCCCACTACTGGGAGGGCGACATGGGCGAGGAGTGGAAGGACACCGACATCCCCGAGGAGTACCTCGAGCAGGCGAAGGCGGCTCACCACGTGTTGTTCGAGAAACTCGCCGAGCACGACGAGCACCTGATGGAGAAGTTCGTGCTCGAAGACGAGCCCACGGTCGAGGAGATGCACAAGGCCATCCGCGCCGCGACGCTGGCCGGTGTCGGCGTGCCCGTGCTGTGCGGTTCGGCGTTCAAGAACAAGGGCGTGCAGCTCGTGCTGGACTCGATCGTCCACTATCTGCCGAGTCCGCTCGACGTGCCGCCCGTCGAAGGACACACGCCGTTCAAGGAAGACGACCACATCGTGCGCGCTCCCGACGACGCGCAGCCGTTCTCCGCCCTCGCCTTCAAGATCATGAGCGACGCCTACGTGGGTCGGCTCACCTACCTGCGCGTCTACAGCGGCGTGCTGCACAGTGGTTCACACGTCATCAACTCGACCAAGGATCGCAAGGAGCGCATCGGGCGCATCCTGCAGATGCACGCCAACCATCGCGAGGACAAGGAAGCCGCGTACACCGGCGACATCGTGGCGGTCGTGGGCCTGAAACATTCGACCACCGGCGACACGATCTGCGACCTCGACGATCCAGTGGTCCTCGAGAACATCACCTTCCCGACGCCGGTGATCTCGGTCGCCGTCGAGCCCAAGACCAAGGCAGACCAGGACAAGCTGGGCACCGGTCTGATGAAGCTCTCCGACGAGGACCCCACGTTCGTCGTGAAGTACGACGACGAGACGGGGCAGACCGTGATCTCGGGCATGGGCGAGCTCCACCTCGACATCATCGTCGACCGCCTCAAGCGCGAGTTCTCGGTCGATGCCAACGTCGGCAAGCCTCAGGTCGCCTACCGGGAAACGGTTCGCAAGCAGGCCCACAAGGTGGAGATGCGGTTCGTTCGCCAGACCGGCGGCAAGGGCCAGTTCGCCCACGTCGTGATCGACCTCGAGCCGACCGGTCCCGGCGGGGGCTACGAGTTCATCAACAAGATCGTGGGCGGCAAGATCCCGCGCGAGTACATCCCGGCCGTCGACCAAGGCATCCAGGAGGCGCTCGACAACGGCATCCTGGCCGGCTACCCGATGGTCGACCTGCGGGCCACGCTCACCGACGGCTCCTTCCATGAGGTCGACTCGTCGGAGATGGCCTTCAAGATCGCCGGATCGATGGCGGTCAAGGAAGCCGCCCGCAAGGCTTCCCCGGTGCTCCTCGAGCCCGTGATGGAGTTCGAGGTCACCACGCCCGAGGAGTTCCTCGGCGACGTGATGGGCGACGTGACCGCGCGCCGCGGTCGCATCGAGAGTTTCGACGAACGCAGCGGCCAGAAGGTCGTGCGCGTGATCGTGCCGCTCGCCGAGCTGTTCGGCTACGCCACCGAGCTTCGCTCGCGCACGCAGGGCCGCGCCGCGCACAGCCCGATGCAGCTGCACGCGTACAACGAGGTGCCGGGCCAGATCGCCAAGGAGATCGTCGCCCGGGTCATGGGCGAGTAACGAGGACAGGGAGCGGATCATGTCGAAGCAGAAGTTCGAGCGGACCAAGCCCCACGTGAACATCGGCACGATGGGCCACATCGACCACGGCAAGACCACGCTGACCGCGGCGATCACCAAACGTCAGGCCGACAAG
>JAOUEA010000312.1 GCA_029858935.1 Actinomycetota bacterium | reverse complement strand
ACACGCCCGAAGCGCGCGAGGCGATCGCGCTGATGCAGTCGATGGTCGACGAGGGCATCATCGACCCGAAGCTCTTCAACGACACCGCGAACTGGGTCGGCGACTGCTACTTCGAGGAAGCCTGTTCGATGGGCCTCGTCGGGCCGTGGGTCGTGCCCGAGTACGCGGGCGACTTCCCCGAGGTGGCGGCCGCGACCGAGTACGTGGCGCTGCCCACGCTCGGAAGCACCCCGGACTTCGTCGCCGACTCGGGCTGGGGCTTGACGGTCTCGTCGAACAGCCCGGCGGCCAACGTCGCGTGGGACTTCGTCTCGTTCGTCGCGCTCGATGCCGAGAACGCGGCAGCGTGGAACGTCGCGACCGGCACGCTTCCGGCCCTGCGCGCCAATGCCGAGGGTGCGGTGCAGGAACAGTTGATCGCCGACTACCCGCATTTCGAAGCGTGGTTCCCGATCCTGCGATACGGCCAATATGTCGGGGACCTGCCCGATCGCGACCTGCTCTGGTACGAGATCGCCTATCCGCATCTGCTCAAGGTGTTGCAGGGCGGCGAGAGCGTCGACGATGGGCTCGCCGCGATGGAGTCCGAGGCCAACGACACGTTCCGGTAGGGTCCGGTCGGCGTGGCGAGCAAGGCGATCGATCGACCGAGACGCAGTCGCCGCCTCTTCGGCGGGCGTGAGGGGGCGCAGCGGCGCTTCGTCGCGGTCGTGCTCTCGCCGTCGCTGGTCTACATGGCGGCATTCCTGCTGCTGCCGATCGGGTGGGCCTTCCTGCTCGCGTTCTTCGAGTTCAGCCCTCGCCGCACCGGCAGCCCGTTCCTCGGACTCGGTCTCGACAACCCGTTCGTCGGGCTCGAGCACTTCCGGAACATGTTCGACTTCTCGAAGACCGCTCCGCTCGAGGTGCGGCAGTTCCACACGGCGCTCAAGGTCACCTTGGTGTTCGCGTTCGTCGTCGTGCCGCTGAACCTCGCGATCACCCTGCCCCTGGCCGCGATGATCGAATCGGTGCGTGGCCGATGGAAGGTCCTCTACCGCACCGTGTTCTTCCTGCCGGTGCTGACCTCGGCGGTCGGGGTGGCGATCATCTGGCGGTTCGTGCTGCACCCGCAACGCGGCCTGCTCAACGGCCTGATCTCCCGGGCCACCGGCAAGGTCACCGCGATCGCGTGGACGACCGACCCGGACCTCGTGTTCCTCGGGGTGCCGATCGCGCTGGTCGCGATCATCGTCGCGTACCTGTGGCAGGACATCGGCTACAACCTGGTGATCTTCATCGCGGCCCTGCAGTCGATCCCCGATTCGGTGAAGGACGCCGCACGTGTCGACGGTGCGAGCGCCTGGCAGACGTTCCGCTATATCACGCTTCCTCTGTTGAAGCCGACGATCCTGCTGGCGTCGGTGCTCACGATGATCTCTGCCTTCCAGGTCTTCGACCTGTTCCAGGTGATGACCAACGGGGGTCCTGACGACCAGACGCGTGCCCTCTCGCTCGACATCTACGAGAGCGCCTTCCGCTATCAGCGCATGGGCTGGGCCGCCGCGGTGTCGGTCGTGCTGTTCCTGCTGGTCTTCACGATCTCGATCGTGCAGTCGCGGTTCCTCAGGGCGAACTGGGAGTACTGAGTGGCGACGACGATCGAGCGACCGGCACCGACGAGCGAGCAGGCGGCGCCGCGCTCCACGCGGTTCCCCGGTGAGCGCAAACGCATCCTCGGCCGCACGGCGCTCTACGTGATGCTGTCGGTGTTCGGGTTGATCGCCGCGGTGCCGTTCGTCTGGATGATCCTCGCGTCGTTCAAGACCGGGGCGGAGCTCCGCCAGATCCCGCCCACCTTCTGGCCGCAGGACCCGACCCTGTCCAACTACCAGACGATCGTGAGCGATCCCGAGCTGCCCCTTGCCCTGTTCTATCGGAACTCTCTGTTCGTCGCGGTGACCACGGTGATCGCCACGTTGTTCACGAGCTCGCTCCTCGGCTACGTCTTCGCGAAATACCGGTTCCGTGGACGCCAGCCCCTGTTCTGGTTCGTGCTCGCGACGATGATGATTCCTGCGCAGGTCACGATGATCCCCGGCTACCTGATCCTGGTGCAGCTCGGCTTGCTCAACAATCTGTGGGGTCTCGTTCTGCCGGCCTTCGTCGACGCCTTCGGCATCTTCCTGATGCGGCAGTTCATGCTGTCGATCCCCGATGACGAGATCTGGTCGGCGCGCGTCGACGGCGCCTCGGAATGGCGCATCTATCGTTCGGTCGTGCTCCCGCAGTTGAAGCCGGCACTCGCGACCCTCGGCATGCTGACCTTCATGTTCCATTGGAACGCCTACCTGTGGCCGCTGATCGTGCTGACCGAGCAAGACAAGCGCACGTTGCCGATCATCCTCACCTGGTTCG
>JAOUEA010000311.1 GCA_029858935.1 Actinomycetota bacterium | reverse complement strand
CACGTTCGCGGTCCGCCACGGCCTGTTCGAACCGGACCCCGACTCGGTCCTGTCTCGTCCGGCGTGACCACGAGGCGGTCATACATGTGACGTAGCCGCCTTACGCAGGACTGCCGGTGTGCGTTCCGGGAGGCGATGCCTACGGTTCGCCTGTGACGGAACATCGATCTGATCCCCCGCCGATCGAAGTCCTCGTGGCGAGCGGTGGCTCGCTGTTCCGCCAATCACTGCGTTCTGCTCTGCAAGCCAGCCCTGGCGTGACGGCAGTCGGCGAGGCTGCCTCGGAGGCCGAAGTCGTGTCGGGCGTCACGCGTGCCCAACCCGATGTGATCGTGCTCGACGCGTCGCTGCCGCCCAACGGTGGTCAGGAGTGCACCTCGGCGATCCTGGCCGTCGCACCGTCGTGCCGGGTGGTCTTCCTCGCGGAGGACGACCCCTCCGCTGCACTCGTCGACACCTTCGAATCGGGAGCGAGCGGGCTGCTCCCGAAGACCGCCACGCTGGATGAGCTCTTGGACGCGATCCACGTCGTGTGCCGAGGGGGGGTCGTCGTTCCCTCGCATATGCTCAGCGACCTGATCCAAGGTCTCGTCGCCCGCCGTGGAGAAGGTCAGCGTGCTCGTGCCTCGATCGAGCGCCTGACGGGCCGGGAGCGACAGGTGCTGGCACTACTGAGCGACGGGGCGGACAACGTCGCGATCGCCGACGCGCTCGTCATCAGCCCGCTCACCGCGCGGACACACGTGCAGAACGTCATGCGCAAGCTCAGGGTTCACTCCCGCCTCGAGGCTGCGATGTTCGTCGCTCGCTTCGGCCTGGGCGACGAGCCGCTCCTTCGCGGCCGGCCGCTACGTCGCGTGCAGTAGCGGAAAGTACAGCACCCGCGGGTCGAGCGAGGAGGAACCCCTCGCCATCGTGGTGCTGCGCCCCGAGTGGCGCGGTGCTCAGTGGAAGCCAGGGCGAACCTCGTACGCCGCGGTCGCCCGTGACTCCGCCGGTGGAGGGGATATGTATGGCTGCGATCCCGGTACGCGTGCAGAGAGGCGGTCCGGAGGGCAACGGTCAGAAGCTGTTCGTGGTGCCGACCTACGACGAGGCCGGCAACGTGGCCGCCCTGGTCGCCGCACTCGAGCCCATCGTGGATGGGCCCGGACTCGACGTCCTGGTCATCGATGACGGCTCACCGGACGGAACCGGTTCGATCGTCGCGAAGTTGGCCTCGACCCGGCCCTGGCTCCATCTCCTTGAACGAGATCGGCCGACCGGCCTCGGTTCCGCATACCGGGCGGGGTTCACCTGGGCACTCGACCGCTCGTACGGATGGATCGGAGAGATGGATGCGGATCTCAGCCACGATCCGGCCGTCATCCCTCAGATGCTCGACGCCGCAGCCGGTGGCGCCGATCTGGTGGTCGGGTCACGCTACGTCGCCGGTGGTGGAGCGGAGGGGTGGCCGTTGGCGCGGCGTGCGCTCTCGCGGGGTGCGAATCGCTTCGCGCGGACGCTGCTGCGACTCGGGACCCGCGATGTCACGGCGGGATTCCGTCTGTACTCGCGCCGGGCCGTGGAGCTGATCCTCGATGCGGGGACGAGATGCGACGGATACGGCTTCCAGGTCGAAGGCGCATACCTCGTCGAACGTGGCGGTGGGGGGGTCGTCGAGGTTCCGATCCGATTCCACGACCGACGCTACGGGCGATCGAAGATGTCCCGCTCGATCGCGATCGAGGCTGCCAAGCGGTGCGTGCGTCTCGCCGTCAGCCCTCCCGAAGTGCCGAGGCTCCGGTCTGGCCCGGCCTCAGCTGTCGGGGTCGTCACCAGGAGGCAGGCATGATCGTCGACCGCGTGCGTGCGACGGTGGCCACGCGCGAACGACTCTCCCGATTCGTGGCGTTCGCCCTCGTCGGGCTGAGTGGCCTCGTCGTGAACCAGGTCGCCCTCTGGTGGTTCACCGAGACCGGGGGCCTGCACTACCTGCTCTCCGCGGTGATCGCGACACAGCTCTCGAGCCTCTGGAACTTCGTGCTGATCGAGTCGTTCGTCTTCCGAGGGAACGAGGAGGGCCGCCTCACGCGGTTGGCGTGGTTCCTCGTGATGAACAACGCGTGGCTGCTGCTCCGTGGGCCGGTGCTCGTGCTGCTCACCGAGGGGATCGGGATCGGCTATCTCATGTCGAACGCGATCGCGATCGGCATGGCGACGGTCGTTCGCTTCCTGGTTGCCGACGACCTCATCTGGCGGCAACGCGGGGCGCAACCCACCCTGGGGACGATCTCGCGGTACAGCTACGACATCCACGGCATCGTGAGGATCGTCTCCGACGCTCGGCTCCCGGAGCTCTCGTTCTTCCGCGTCGAGGAGATGGATGGGCCGCCGGATATCGACATCTGCGTCAGCGG
>JAOUEA010000310.1 GCA_029858935.1 Actinomycetota bacterium | reverse complement strand
CGAGCGCCGCAGAGTGGCAATCGGACAGGAGCGCGTGATCCGCGATCGGGGTCGACGTCATGTGGAAGGCTATGCCGAGAACGTCGCATCGACCATCCGGGCGGGAATCCTCGGTCGACGGGACACGTCCCAACGGTTGAGGTGCACCCGGTGAGGAACGGTTTCGGAACAGGAGCTCGAACGATGTCGAGGCCGATACCGGAAGGGGCGGCCGGATGGCGGGCCGTGCTCACGGTGGTTTCGGCCGGCGCGATCGTCGTCACCGCCTGCACCGCCGGCACCTCACCACGGGGTTCTTCTGCCGAGGCGGAACTTCCGCGCGGGAAGGCCACGCCGTCGCCGATCGTGCCCGCGGGACGGCTGGTCGACGGCGGTCCGCCGCCCGACGGCATCCCACCGATCGACGATCCGAGCTTCGTCTCGGCCGACGAGGCGAGCTCATTCCTCGACGAGCGTGAACCTGTGATCGCGCTCGAGATCGCCGGTGACCATCGCGCGTATCCCGCCCGCGTGCTCCTGTGGCACGAGATCGTGAACGACGAGGTGGGTGGCACGCCCGTGTCGGTCACCTACTGTCCGCTGTGCAACACGGGGGTCGTCTTCCGGCGACCGATCGTCGACGGCGAGCTGCTGGACTTCGGCACGAGCGGCAAGCTCTACCACTCCAATCTCGTGATGTACGACCGGCAGACCGACTCGTTGTGGCCACAGGCGCTGGGGCGGGCGATCGAGGGACCGCTCCTCGGGGAACAGCTCGAGATCGTGCCCTCGCAGATCGTGGCGTTCGGTGCGTGGGCCGAACAGGCTGCCCGCGGACGCGTGCTCTCGCTCGATACGGGGCACGAGCGCGACTACGGCCGTAACCCCTACGTCGGATACGACGACCCGACCTCGGCGCCGTTCGCCTTCGTCGGCGGGCTCGACGGGAGACTGCCACCGAAGGAACGGATCGTGGGGCTCCGCGACGGCGACGACGCGCTCGCCGTGCCGTACACGCTGCTCGAGGAGCGAGCCGTCGGCGACTGGTCGGTGGTGTCGGCGCGTGTGGGGGCTCGTTCGGTGGCGGTGTTCTGGCATGCGGGAACGTTGTCTGCACTCGACGCCGCGGACATCGAGCGCTCCGCCGACGTGGGGGCGACCGCGTCGTTCTCGCCCGAGATCGATGGACGACGGCTCACGTTCGTCGCGACACGAGACGGCATCATCGACGAGGAGTCAGGGACCACGTGGGACCTGTTCGGACTGGGGTCAGCCGGGGCCCTCGCCGGTCGGCAGCTCGACAGGGTGGTCGCGATCGAGAGCTTCTGGTTCGACTGGGCTGCGTTCTTCGTGGCGTCGGACATCCTGGTCGACGGGTCGCGATGACGGGGCTCGCGATCGGCCTTGGGATCGCCGTGGGTCTCGCGCTCGTGGCGTTCGTGTTGCTCATCACCGGACGTCTGACGATCGACACCGGGTGGGGCCGCCGCATCCGCCCTCTCGGGCCGCAGGTCGCCGTGATCCGGGCTCCGCGCGAGCGGATCTTCGATCTGATCGCGGTGCCGTATCTGTCCGACCGGCCCCCCAAAGCCTTGCGCGAGAAGATCGAGGTGCTCGATCGGGGCGAAGACATGGTGCTGGCTGCGCATCGCACCCCGAGTTCATGGTTCGCCACGACCACGGTCGAGACCGTGACCTTCGAGCGTCCGGGGCGGATCGGCTTCCGGCTGGTGCGCGGGCCGGTGCCCTTCGTGCGGGAGCGATTCGTGCTCCGAGAGCTCGACGGCGGCACCGCCACGGAGCTGACCTACGACGGCGAGCTCGGCGCCGACGGATGGGTGCTGGGGACGTTGTGGGGACGCGTCGTCGCAGGCCGGTGGGAGGCAACGGTCGCAGCCTCGCTCGAGGCGTTGCGCGAGACGGCCGAGTCGGACGCAGGACGCCGGCGAACGGACCGGGCGTGATCGCGACGATCGGTCGTGCGGGCCCCTGTCAGACGTATCGCCCGCACTCGTAACACCACGTGAACGATGAACGGCCCACAGGAATGGAAACGATCACCGGATGGTCCGAGCCGAGCGCATGTTCGCGATCGTGGCCAAGCTGGGATTCGCAACAGCCCACGGAGCCGCACTCGGCGCACATGCGAAGGCTGGAGGTGCTCCCACAGTCCTCACAAGTGCCCGCGCGCGGAGTCGGGATGACCAGCGGCACGTGAACACACGCTCGGGTCATCGAGGGTCCGGCCGAGGGCGGCGATCGCTCATCAGATCGGCGGCTCGAAACGATTCACGAGCTGGAACACGGGCGAGAGGATCCGGGTCCAGTAGCCAGTCACGAGCAGCAGGCCGATGGAGACGAGGATCGCCCCCGAAACCAGGTTGATCGCATCGTGATGCGCAGACCCAGCGACGACCGCACAATC
>JAOUEA010000309.1 GCA_029858935.1 Actinomycetota bacterium | reverse complement strand
GTCGGCGAAGGGCGGCATCATCGTGAAGGGAGGCGGTGCGCTCGAGACCCTTGCGCGAGGTTCGGTGCTGATGTTCGACAAGACCGGCACGCTCACGTCGGGTGTTCCGACCGTGGCCGAGGTCGAGTCCTTCGGAAGCCTCGAGCGCACCGAGATCCTCCGCCTCGCCGCCTCGCTCGATCAGGTCTCGCCGCACGTGCTCGCGGCGGCGGTGGTCCGAAGCGCGAGGGAACACGACCTCGAGCTCGAGTTCCCGACCTCGGTCACCGAGCGACACGGGGCGGGCATCGCGGGGGACGTGGGATCGCGCCATGTGGCGCTCGGAAAGGCGTCGTTCGTCTCGGCGGGGATGCCCCTGCCGCGGGGTGCCCGCGACGTTCGTCGGCGTTCGATGCTCGATGGATCCTCCAGCGTCTTCGTCGGCGTCGACGGCGAGATCGCCGGTGCCTTCGTGATCGACGACCCGATCCGTCCCGACACTCCTCGGGTGATCAGGTCGCTTCGACGAGCGGGCATGCGTCGAGTCGTGATGGTCACCGGCGATCACCCCGATGTTGCCGAGTCGGTCGGGGCTGCGCTCGGTGTCGACCGCATCCTGAGCGAGCGGGCACCGGGGGAGAAGGTCGACGCGGTCGCGGCCGAGCGCAGCGAGGGAGGCGTCATCGTCATGGTGGGCGACGGGCTGAACGACGCTCCCGCGCTCGCGGCCGCAGACGTCGGCGTGGCGATGGGCGCCCGCGGCGCGACCGCGTCATCGGAGGCCGCCGACATCGTGTTGGTGGTCGATCGACTCGACAGGTTGGTCGAGGCGATGACGATCGCCAAGCGCTCTCGCTCGATCGCCGTGCAGAGCGTGCTGATGGGCATGGGGCTCGCGTTCGGCTTCATGTTCCTCGGCGCCTTCGGCTTGTTCGGGCCCGTGGCCGCCGCGATCGTGCAGGAGGGGATCGACGTCGCCTCGATCCTGAATGCGCTGCGCGCCCTCGGAGGCGGCGGGGGCCCGGTTCGTCGTTCCCCCGGTACCGATGTGGCGGAGCGCTTCCGCGAGGAGCATCGTCATTTCGCCCCCGAGCTGCAGCGCATCCGCACGGTGGCCGATCGACTCGACATCATGCCGGCCGAGGAGGCTCGCCAGGAACTCGCCTCGATCCGGTCGTTCCTGATCGACCGGCTCCCGAAGCACGAGGAGGAAGAGGAATCAGCCGTCTACCCAGTCGTGGCCGGGCTGATGGGCGGAGAGGACCCGATGGCCAGCATGGCGCGCGCTCATGTGGAGATCGCGCACCTCACGCGCGTGTACCGCTCGCTCGTCGACGACATGCCCTCGGGAGCGCCGGCACCCGAGGATCTCATGGACCTGCGCCGCGTGCTGTACGGACTGCACGCGATCCTGCGCCTGCACTTCGCCCAAGAGGAAGAGGCGTACGCGTGGCTCGCCGCCGAGGCGGGCGCGACCGTCGAGTGGCGGCAGCCCTCGGCCGTCTAGAAGTCCAGGTCGAGCACCCCCGATTCGGTGACGGTCGCCGTCGAGCACGCGTTCCCGGCACGGTCGGTCGCCGTCGCCGACGGCGTCCAGGTCATCGTGCCCGCGGCCGCGGCGGTCGTCACTGCGCCGCTCGGCGTGCCGAGCGTGATCGTGATCGTCGACCCGCTCATCACCATGGTCGACCCCGTGAAGTCCCTGGTCGCCGTCGCGTAGTCGGTACGGTTCAGGAACACGGTGCCCAGCGGCAGGACCGTGGCGTTGCCGGCATCTCGGACCTGCACGCGATCTCCGCCGGCGTTCTGCACGAGCCGGAGCGTTACGGTCGTCGCCGAACCATCCCAGCCCGACAGGATCAGGTGCGGATCCATGGGCTCCGTGAACGTGAGCACGACCGCATCCCCCGTCTCGGCCCGCCCGGGCGTCCCGCCGTTCACGGTCTGCACGTCGCTCGCGGCCGGCACGGTGTTGTCGACGGTGGCAGAGAACCCGCCCTGCACGGTGGAGTTCGTCGCGACGTCGGTCGCCGTGATGGAGAACGACTTCGAACCGGCGGACAGGGGGTTGCTCGCCGTCTGCACGGCGCTCCGGTAGTTGTAGCTCACGCCCTCGACCGAGAACGATCCGGCGGTGAGCACGACAGCGCTCGCCCCGGTCGTGATGGTCGACACGTTCGCGCGAACGGTCGCGATGCCGCTCGACGGACTCCCTTGATCGGTGACGTTGGCGTACACGTAGTACTGACCGTTCTGCCGGATGTACCCACCGACGCCACCGGTGCTCTTGGCGATCGCCGCCGAGGGGATGGCCGGCGCGGTGACGTCGTGCGGAAGCACGACGATGCCGGCGCTGGCCTCCGATCCCCCCGACCCGACCGCGTACACGGTGTGCGCGCCCGCCGACACGAGCACCGGGATCGTGA
>JAOUEA010000080.1 GCA_029858935.1 Actinomycetota bacterium | reverse complement strand
TGCAGGGTGAGGGCCTCGGCGAGCTCGCTCGCGGTTCGCTCGGTGGGACAGAACTCCTGGAGCCACGACCAGACGATCCTCACACGACCCCCTGGAATTGCTCCAGCACGCGCACATCGCCGTCGACCAGCATGCGGATATCAGCGATCTCGTAGCGGAGCATCGCGACGCGCTCGATGCCGAGCCCGAAGGCGAACCCCGTGTACCGCTCGGAGTCGTAGCCGCAGTTCTCGAGGACCACCGGGTGCACCATGCCCGCGCCCAGCAGCTCGATCCATCCCGTGCCGCACACCCGGCACCCGGCGCCTTCGCAGCGGAAGCACGACACCCCGACCTCGCAACCGGGTTCCACGAACGGGAAGAACGCGGGCCCGAGTCGGATGCGCCGGCGCTCACCGAACATCGCCCTGGCGAACGCCTCGAGCGTGCCTTTGAGATCGGCGAAGGTGATGCCTTCGTCGACGGCCAGGCCTTCGATCTGATGGAACACGGGCAGGTGGGTGGGATCGGAGGTCTCCCTGCGGTAGACACGACCCGGCGCCACGACGAAGACCGGCGGCGGTTGGGACTGCATCGTGCGGATCTGCACGGCCGACGTCTCGGTACGCAGGAGCAGCTCCGGGTGGCCGGGCACGCCGACGTACAAGGAGTCCTTCATGGTGCGAGCTGGATGGTCTTCGGGGATGTTCAACGCCTGGAAGTTGTGCCAGTCGTCTTCCACCTCCGGACCTTCCGCGACCCGGAAACCAAGGCTCGTGAAGACCTCGACCGCTTCACGCTCGACGATCGTGAGCGGGTGGAGCGATCCGATCCGCGGAGCCCGCCCCGGCAGCGTCAAGTCGATCCGGTCGGCGTCGAGCAAGGCGTCCTCTGCAAGGCTCTCCAGCGCTTCGCGGCGGGCGGCCAGCGCCTGCTGGAGCTCGCCGCGCACATCGTTCGCGACCTGGCCGACGCGCTTGCGGTCCTCGGGCGGCACCGAACCCACCGCCTTCTGGACCGCACTGAACCGGGACCGGCGTCCCATGACCTCGACCTGTGCAGCCTCGAGATCGTCGAGCGTCTCGGCGGCCCCGAACAGGGCCACGCCTCGAGCACGCTCAGCCTCGAGCGATCGCACCATCTCGTCGGGGTCCATCAAGGGCCAGAGTCTACCGGCCGGCATCGAGCCGACGAGGGAGCCATCAGGCTCAGGACAGGGGTGCTCGCAGCTCCGCCGGGAGCTCGAGGTGGAACACGAGCAGGCCCTCGTCGACGCTCCCCCAGCAGCGGCCTCCCTGCGCCTCGGCCACGCCGCGAGCCACGAACAACCCGATCTTGCTGCCCGCGCCCTCGCCGGGTCGGCGGGGAGTGAACAGCGCCTCGACGTCATCGTCGGTCAACCTCTCCACGGGTCGCATGGCCCGCAGGAGCAACCTGCCTCCGCTGATGCGGGCGTCCACCACGATCGCGCCGGAGCGCCCCCACCAGACGAGCGACTCGAAGAACACGAGCAGGGCGGTCTTCAGTCGCGCGGGATCGGTGAACACCGTGCCGGCGGGCCCGACCCACTCGATGGGCGGATGATCGGGGTCGCGGCGCTGGGCCTCGGCCACCGAGTGCACGAGGGCCCCGACGTCGACCTGTTCGGGGAACACCTCGAGGTTGCCGTCGACGACGCGCGCCGCATCGACGAGCAGCCGCAGCACGGTGTCCATACGATCCGCGTCGTGCACGATGCCCTGCAGCATCAGGGTGCGCTGCTCCTCGGACATCGTGTCCCATCGTCGTTCGAGGGCATACCCGAAACCCTTCATCGCGGTGAGGGGCGAGCGGATGTCGTGCGCGGCGGCTCCGATGATGCTCTCCAACGCTTCCGCCGCCCGCAGCCGACGCCGTTGCCATTCGAACAGGCACACGGTGGCGGCAGCGGCCAGGTTCAGCGACTCCGCCCGTCCCGACTGGGGCACGCGAACCGTATCGTCGGCCGCTGCGGCGATGTCGTCCGGGAGCCCCCGGGTTTCGTTGCCGAACACGAATAGCACCGGACTCGAAAGGTCGGTCCTGTACAGATCGGTCTCACCGTCACCCGCCATCGCGAGAACCCGCGCTCCGAGGTCCTTGGCCTGCGCGATCGCGTCGAGCGTCGCGACCCCCTTGACGATCGGCAGATGGAAGACCGATCCCGCCGAGGCCCGGATGGTCTTCGGGTTGTAGACATCGACCGAGGTCTGCGAGAAGGCGACGGCACCCGCGCCCACCGCATCGGCCGACCGGAGCACGGTGCCGGCGTTCCCCGGATCGCGGATCTCGTGCAACAGGGCCGCGCACCCGGACTCATCGGAGAACGCGGCGGACATCGCGTGGCCGAGCGACAGGTCGAGGAACGAGGCGACCCCGACGAGCGCCTGCGGCGTGACCGTCGACGTGAGGTGGCGAACCACCGCGTCGGCCACGTGATGGGTCTCGATCCCGGCCTGGCCGGCACGAACGGCGATCGGGTCGAGGGCGTCCGCCGTGAACAACACCTCGAGCCGCCCGGCCTCGAGCGCCTCGATGACGGCCTGAGCGCCTTCGAGCAGGAACTTGCCGTCGCGGTCGCGGAGGGCCCGTTTCCGCAGCCGCGAAGCAGCGGCAACCCGCGGGTTCTTGGCGGACGTCAGCACCGGGGCGCCTCCCGCCGAGGGGGTCTCAGGCCGCGGCCGAGGCGTCCTTCGCCTGCTCGACGAGGGCGGCGAAAGCCGAAGGGTCGTTGACAGCCATGTCTGCGAGGATCTTGCGGTCGAGCTCGACGCCGGCGAGCTTCAGACCGTGCATGAAGCGCGAGTACGACATGCCATGAGGGCGGACCCCGGCGTTGATGCGGGCGATCCACAGGCGGCGGAACTGGGCTTTGCGATCGCGCCGGTCGCGGTAGGCGTACATGCCCGAATGCATGACCTGTTCCTTGGCGGCACGGTAGCGCTTGCGACGTGTGCCCGTATATCCCTTGGCCTGCTCCAGCACCGCACGGCGCTTCTTCTTCGCGTGGACCGATCGTTTCACTCGCGCCATGGTTCAGGCCTTCCCGAGGAGCCGCTTGATCTTCGTCTTCTCGGCCGTGACCTCGGCCATGCCTTCGACACGGCGTCGCTGACCGCCGCTCTTCTTCGTCAACATGTGGTTCCCGGTCGCCTTGCGGTGCAGTACCTTGCCCTTCCGAGTCACGCGGAAGCGCTTCGTCGTGGCGCTGTGGCTCTTCATCTTCGGCATCGGATCATCCTTCGGTGTCGGTCGCGGGCTCGCGATCGTCGTCGCCGATCTCGGTCTCGACCTCAGCTCCGACTTCGGCCTCGGCAGCAGCCTTGGCTTCGGCCTTCGCCTGGGCCTCCTGGTACCGCTTGTTGGGCGAGATGACCATGATCATGTTCCGGCCCTCTTGCTTCGGCATCGACTCGACGATGATCGACTCGCCGAGGTCGACGACGAGCCTGTCCAAGATCTTCCGACCGAGGTTCGTGTGGGCCATCTCGCGCCCGCGGAACATGATCGTGACCTTGACCTTGTTCCCTCCTTTGAGGAACCGCTCGACGTGCCCCTTCTTCGTTGCGTAGTCGTGGGGGTCGATCTTCGGGCGGAACTTGATCTCCTTCAGCCCGCTCCGCGACTGCTTCTTGCGAGCTTCCTTCTGCCGGACGTCACGTTCGTACTTGAACTTGCCGTAGTCCATGATGCGACACACCGGCGGGTTCGCCTGCGGTGCGACCTCGACGAGGTCGAGATCGAGCTCGCGGGCCTGGCGAAGCGCCTCGCGGGAGTCGACCACCCCGATCTGCTCGCCGTCAGCCCCCACCAGTCGTACCTGGGGAGAGCGGATCCGGTCGTTGATTCGCGGATCGGCGGAGACCCCGCATCACCTCCTACGAGACGAACGAGCACCGGGAAGGCCCGGTGCATGGCGAATACACGTGCGTGCACTTCTGGCACGGCAGTATAGAGGGGGGACCCCGGGCGTGTCGACGCGCGAAGCTCGAGCAGGTCGAACGCTCACCAGTCGGGCTCGAGCGATCGGCCGTAGGCGTCTTCGAGCCGCTGGGTGTCATCCTCGGTCGTATATCCGTACGCGATCTCGAGGATGCGGCCTCGTGTGGAGCCGCCGCATCGGATCCGGTGCGTCTCTTCGGCCGGGATCATGAACTCCTCGCCCGGTCGCGCCTGCACCACCCGGTTCCCGATCTCGATGGTCAGTCCCTCGTCGAGCACGACCCACATCTCGTCCCGCATCCGGTGGAAGTGCACGCTCGTCTCCTGATCGGGTTCGACGGTGATCACCCGGACCGACGACGGCTGGTTCCACGAGTACGTGGCGACCTTGCCCCACGGCTTGTCGACTAGCATCTGCGCCCCTCCGATCGACCGCTCACGTCACGTCTGCTCCATCGCAGGAAGCTGATCCATCAACCACGCCATCTCGAGAGCGGCCTCGGCCGCCTCCCATCCCTTGTTCCCATGGCTCCCCCCGGCGCGAGCCTCGGCCTGGGCCATGTCGGTGGTCGCCAGCACCTCGAAGATCACCGGCACGCCGGTGTCGAGGGACACCTGGGCGATGCCGCGAGCACTCTCGTTGGCCACGAGCTCGAAGTGCACCGTGTCGCCGCGGATCACGGCACCGAGGCAGACGACGGCGTCGTAGCGCCGCGACCTGGCCAGACATGCTGCGACCAGCGGGATCTCGAACGCACCAGGCACCCACGCCACATCGACGTCGTCGTCGGCGACCCCGTGCTTGGCGAGCGCCGACCGCGCTCCCTCGACGAGCTTGGCCGTCACGATCTCGTTGAACCGGGCCGCCACGACGGCGATCCGGCGGCCCGAGCCCTCGCGATCGCCGACGAACGTCGTCACGCGCGGGCCTTCGCGTCGGGCTCCGCCTCGGGCACATCGAGCAGATGGCCCATCTTGTCTTGCTTCGTGCGCAGATAGCCGATGTTCTCCGGCGTGGGCTCGATCCGCAGTGGAAGGCGATCCTCGATGGCCAATCCGTACCCCTCGAGTCCGGCGCGCTTGTCGGGGTTGTTCGTCAACAGCCGCATCGTGGAAACCCCGAGGTCGACGAGGATCTGGGCGCCGATCCCATAGTCGCGCTGATCGGCGGGGAACCCGAGTTCCAGGTTCGCCTCGACGGTGTCGCGACCGCGATCCTGCAGCTCGTACGCTCGCAGCTTGTGCGTGATGCCGATCGCACGCCCCTCGTGTCCGCGCACGTACAACACGATCCCGCGGCCCTCTTCACCGATCATCTCCAGGGCACGTTCGAGCTGAGCCCCGCAGTCACAGCGCTGGGAACCGAAGACATCGCCGGTGAGGCACTCCGAATGCACGCGGGTCAGCACCCCTCGCCCCTCACCGACCTCTCCCATGACGAGCGCCACGTGGGTGCGGCCGTCGACGAGGCTCTCGTAGGCGTAGGACCGAAACTCCCCGTACGGCGTCGGGATCGTCGCCTCGGCCACTCGCTGGACGAGCACCTCGCGGCGCCGACGGTAGTCGATCAGGTCGGCGATCGAGATGAGCTTCATCGCGTGATCCCGCGCCACCTTGACCAGGTCGGGCATACGCGCCATCGTGCCGTCCTCGTTCATGACCTCGCAGATCACCCCGGCCGGGAACATGCCTGCCATCGTTGCGAGGTCGACCGCGGCCTCGGTATGCCCCGCCCGACGGAGCACGCCACCATCCCTGGCGCGCAAGGGGAAGACGTGGCCCGGCTTCTGGAAGTCGTGGGGCGCCACATCGGGGTCGGTGACGGCCTTCGCCGTGATCGCCCTGTCGTGGGCGCTCGTTCCCGTCGTGGTCCCGGCACGGAGGTCGATCGACACGGTGAACGCCGCCTCATGCCCATCGGTCGTGTCGGTGACCATCTGCGGGATCCCGAGCTCGTCCAACCGCCATGCGGCACAGGGCAGGCACACGATGCCTCGCCCGTGGGTGACCATGAAGTTCACTGCATCGGGCGTGCACTTCTCCGCCGCCATGATGAAGTCACCCTCGTTCTCGCGATCGGCGTCGTCGACGACCAGGATCATGCGCCCCTGACGGATATCCTCGATCGCTTCCGGGATCGTCGAGAAGATCGTGCGGTCGAACCCCTCGCTCGGCACGGTGTCGCTCATCGTCGCGCTCCTTCGTCGGCGGACATGGTTCCCGGCTGCTCCTGAAGTGGTGCAGCCAGGAGTCGTTGCACGTACTTGGCGATCATGTCGACCTCGAGGTTGACGGGGTCGCCGGGCGTCACCGTGCCGAGGGTGGTGGTAGCGAGCGTGTGCGGGATCAGGGCGATCGTGACACCGTCGCCGTCAAGCTCTGCCACGGTCAGGCTCACACCGTCGACCGTGATCGAGCCCTTCTCGATCGTGTAGCGGCGGAGCTGCTCCGGCAGACCCACACGGATCCTCGCGCCGCCTGCACCGTCGGCCTGCACATCGGTGACGTCCCCAACTCCATCGACATGACCTTGCACCAGATGTCCCCCGAGGCGTGCCGCCAGGGTGACCGGACGTTCGAGGTTGACGGTCGCGCCGGCGGCGAGCCGGCGCAGGCTCGTTCGGGCGATCGTCTCGTCGGACAGATCGAAGGCGAGGCCGCCGGACAGGCGAGACACGACGGTGAGGCAGACCCCGTTGACCGCAACGGAAGCCCCGATCTCACTGTCGTCGGTCACGACGCCGCAGTCGATCTCGAGACGGTGATCTCGGAACGACGCCACCGTGCCGAGCTCTTCAACGATGCCCGTGAACATCGACCACCACCTTGAGGTCTCGGTCGAGGACTTCGACCGACGGCACATCGAGCCGGAGCGCGGCCTCGATCGGAGCGAATCCATCGCCGGCGAGGACCGTCGGTGCGCCGGCGCCTCCGATCAACAGCGGCGCGATGTACAGCACGAGGCGGTCGACGAGGCCGTCCCTGACGGCGCTCCACGCGACGGTCGCGCCCCCTTCCACGAGCAGGCCCTGCACGTCCCGCTTCCCGAGCTCTCCGACCAGAGCCGGCAACGACACGTGGCCCGATGCGTCCGGGTCGAGCACGATGACCTCCGCACCGGCATCGCCCCACGCGCGCAACCGCGACTCGGACGTGCGATCGGTCGTTGCGACGAGCGTCGGGGCCGAGCCCTCGAACATGCGGAGGCTCGCCGGCACACGCCCCGCCGAATCGACGACGACGCGGAGAGGTGGTCTCGCGGAGCCTGCGTAGGTACCCCGCACGCTCAGTTCCGGATCGTCAGCGATCGCCGTGCCGGCGCCGACGAGGATCGCGTCTGACCATGCGCGGAGGCGATGCACGTCGGTTCGCGCAGAGCCACCGGTGAGCCAACGCGACGTGCCGTCGACAGCGGCGGTCTTGCCGTCGAGGCTCGAGGCCACCTTCAGGATCACGAACGGCCGGCCCGTCATGACGTGGTGATCGAAGGCGACGTTGAGCGCCCGGGCCTCCTTCGCCAGGAGGCCGACCTCGACGTCGACGCCTGCCGCTCGCAGTTCGGAGACCCCGGGTGTGGCGGGCCCGAGGTCGGGATCGGTGGCCCCGATGACGACGCGCGAGACACCCGCTTCGATCAGAGCGCGAGTACACGGAGGGGTTCGGCCGAAGCGGTTGCACGGTTCGAGCGTGGTGACGACCGTCGCGTCGATCGAGCGCTCGCCCGCGGCGCGCAAGGCCATCACCTCGGCGTGTGCGGTACCCGGACCCTCGTGCCAACCCTCGCCGACGATCTGATCGCCGTGGATCACGACGGCCCCGACGAGCGGGTTGGGAGCGACCCGGCCCCACGCACGCTCGGCGAGCTCTAGGGCCCGTCGCATGTGCGCCTCGTCGTTCGACGTCATCGTGCCTCCTCCCGCCCGAGATGGGTGTGAGGCACGGCAGGCGCACGGCGGTGGCAGCCACCCGAGGGTGGCTCAGCCGTGTGCCCGTCTCCTCCCATCCCGACTGTCACGGTCGGTTCCGGAATCGCACCGGATCCACCCACGGCTGGCGGCCATGGGGTCGCGGACTTTCACCGCCGGTGGGGAATCGCACCCCGCCCCGGAAACGAGCTTCTTGACTCGAGTATACGCAGAGCGTCAGCGACGGGAAGAGCGGTGGTCCGGCGTGAACGCGGCTCAGGAGGCTCGCTGGTCGATCGCGTAGGACGAACCGTGGTCGCGCTTGGCGAACTGCTTCATCTCGGTGGCTACCGAGACCGCCTCGCCGTAGTGCGCGAAGGGCCGCTGCGAGCTCGACGCGATACCGATCGAGATGCCGACGAGCGGGATGTCCTGCAGCACTCCCTTGCGGTCCTCGATGCGCACGAACCCTCGCTCGACGTCGTTTGGCTCATAGAACTCGGCCCTGGCTGCGTCGAAGCCTTGGCACACGCTCTTGGCGACCTCCTCCGACACGTCGGGGTGCACGACGACGACGAAGTCGTCGCCGCCCACGTGCCCGACGAACCCGTGCGCTCCATCGTGGGCGGCCACGGAATCTTGGATGATCCGAGCGGTCGCCTGGATCAGCCGGTCGCCGCGGACGAACCCCTTCTGGTCGTTGTAGGCCTTGAAGTTGTCGAGGTCGCAGTAGAGGACCGCGAATGGCTGCCCCTCGCGGACCTGTCGCTCGATCTCCTCTTGGATGCGGATGTTGCCCGGCAGCCCGGTCAGCGGCGAGAGGTTGCGCATCTCCTTGGCCCGGCGAAGCGTCCCTTTGACTCGCGCCAGGAGCTCGATCGGATCGAACGGCTTGATGATGTAGTCGTCGGCCCCCGACTGCAGGCCCGTCACCTTGTCTGCCGACAGCGCCTTCGCGGTCAGCATGATGATGCTCGTGTTTGCCGTCTGTGGGTTCTTCCTGAGCCTCTGGGCGACTTCGAAGCCATCGAGTCGAGGCATCATCACGTCGAGCAGCACCAGGTCGGGGCGCAACGTGCCCGCCTGCTCGAGAGCTGCCTCTCCATCGCGCGCCACGGCGACGTCGTATCCCGCGGACCGCAGGTTCACTTCGACGAAGCGTGCGATATCTGGATCGTCATCGACGACGAGGATGGTCTCGGCCATCAGGCAGCCTCCCCGTTGGCGATCGCCCGAAGCACGCGCGCGTTCTCGGCCGGATCCGATGCCTGGAAGATGCCGCTGGCACTGATCAGCACCGTCGCGCCCGCCTCGACCGCCCGCCGCGCGTTGTCGATCTTCACGCCCCCGTCGACCTCGACATCGACCTCGAGGCCACGGCGATCGATCTCGGCTCGAACCGCCTCCAGGCGCGGATACACCTCGGGGTCCAGGACCTGACCGCTCCACCCGGGCTTGATGCTCATCAACATGACGTCGTCGACATGGTCGAGGTACGGGAAGACCTCGCCCACGGGCGTCTCCAGGTTCAGCGTCACACCGGCGCGAAGACCTGCCGAACGCGCCTTGTCGATCGAGGTGACGGGCTCGGCGACCGCCTCATGGTGGAAGGACACGACGTCGAGGCCCGCCTCGGCGAGCTCCTCGAAATACGACTCGGGAGCATCCACCATGAGGTGGCCGTGCATCGTGCGATCGGTGTGCGGTCGCAGCGAGGCGACCACCACCGTGCCCAGCGCGATGGGAGGTACGAAGTGCCCGTCCATGATGTCGATATGGATGACTTCGGCGTGCTCGTGGACGAGCTTGACCTGATCGGCGAGATACGCGAGGTCGGCGGACAGGATCGAGGCTGCAAGCTTCCCCACGCTCGCCATCGTACCGGCAGCCTCAGGCATGCTTGGTGAACGCGGCGACGAACATCCCGTCGCTCCCGTGGCGATGCGGCCACAGGCGAACCCGCTCTTCGGCACCGTCGGGGCCGGCGATCGCGATCGGTTCGAGGTCTGGTCGGTGACGAACGATCGCTTCGGCAGCCGCATCGGTCTCGACCCGGGGGAACGTGC
>JAOUEA010000308.1 GCA_029858935.1 Actinomycetota bacterium | reverse complement strand
AGGGCTGAGGTCGAGACGTGGTTTGACCGTTCCTGCGTGGTTCCCCTAGCGTCGGGTGCGTCCACCCATTCGAGCCTGGAGGTCACGATGCCGTCTCGTCTCAACCCGTACATCAACTTCGATGGGAACACCCGCGAGGCGATGGAGTTCTACCGCGACGTCTTCGGCGGTGAGCTCACGATCGCCACGTTCGGCGAGTACGGGGACGCCGACCCCGCGACCGCCGACGGCACGATGCACGCCCAGCTCGAAGCCGAGAACGGCATGACGATCATGGCCTCCGACGGCCCTCCGGGCACCGAGGTGAAGATCGGCGGCAACATCTCGATCTCCCTCAGCGGGGACGACAGCGGCGAGCTGCGCGGCTACTGGGACAAGCTGTCCGACGGCGGCAACGTCATGATGCCGCTCGAGAAGCAGATGTGGGGCGACGAGTTCGGCATGTGCGCCGACCGCTTCGGCATCTCGTGGTTGGTGAACATCGCGAACGCGCCTGCCTAGGAGGGGCACGTCGATCAGGACGAGTGCGTGCTCCACCTACCGCCACTCGACGCGGGCGACGCCGACCGGCTCTGCGAATCCCTTGAGCGAGAGGTCGCCGACATCGACCGTCGGGACATCGATCCCCGCCGCACCGATGGTCTCCCGGCTCGCGAGGATCTCCCCTCCGTCGGCCTGGGCGGCGATCCTGGCCGCCTTGTGCACCTCGGCGCCGCCGTAGTCCTTGCCCCGGATCGTCGCCTCCCCCGCGTGAACGCCGATCCGGACCTGGAGTGCGAACCCCTGGGATCGCCGCTGCTCCGCGAGCGCCCGCTGCACGTCGACGGCGCACCGCAGTGCCGAGTCGGCGTCGGGGAAGGCCACGAAGAAGCCGTCTCCGGTCGGATGCCCGATCGTGCCGCCGTGCCGGTCGAACAGCGATCGAAGGGTCCGGTCGTGCCAGGCGAGTAGGTCCTCCCACGCCTCATCGCCGATCACCTGGATCAGGTCGGTGGAGCGGACGATGTCCGTGAACAGGAAGGCCCGACCGATCCGCTCGGGCCCACCTGTCGCCAGCGTCAGCTCGCCGAGAAGCTCGGCGGCCCGCTCCGCAGCCGGTCGGGCGCCGAGCTCCTCGAAGGTCTCCCGCGCCGAGCGCACCTCGGCCTTCGCCGCCTCGCCGTCGCCGATCGAGCCGTGGGCGCGCGCGAGCCGAACGCAGACCTCCGCCGCCTCGTACGGCGCGTCGATCTCCCGCCACGCCGATCGGGCCCGCTGCAGGAACGCGATCGAGCCGGCCGGGTCGCCCTCGTGCAGCAAGACGGCTCCGCGCACACCGGCGGCCATGGCTTGCAGTGAGGTCGCGCCGAACCCCTCCACGAGAGCGTCGAGCTCGTCCGACGTGGCGGCGGCCGCCGAGACATCGCCGGCTGCGAGCTCGATCTCGGCCCGGGCGGTGAGGAGCCGCACGCGAGCGCAGTGGTCTCCCCCGACCTGGGCGAGCGCCTGCCCGATCCCACGGGCGGCCGCCTCGTGGTTGCCTTCGGCGAGTCGAAGCAGCGATCGTCCGGGTTGCGGCGAGAATCCGTAGCCGTCCGCGCGGGCAAAGGCCTCCTCGGAGGCCGCGAAGTCCCCGAGCCGGCGCCGGACCTCGCCGATCTCGTAGTGCGCGGGCCCGAGGCCCGAGTTGAGGTTGTAGCGAGGAAGCTCCTCGCAGGCGGCGAGGGCCTGCTCTTCGGCTTCGGGCAACGAGCCGTGCAGGCGCAAGAGCTCCGCCCGATGCACGCGGCACACGCCCGGGAACGCGGGGACCGACTGGCGCTCGCACCACCGAAGCGTGGATTCGGTCCACTCGGACGCGCGGCCGTAGTCGCCGAGCTTCGAGCACACGCCGATCATGCCGCAGTACACGTAGCCGGCCGCCGCCGGGTCGAGCTCGCCCCCGACCACCGTCGCCATGCACTCGTCGAGCAGCGCCAGCCCCTCTTCGACCCGACCGAGCAGGCAGAGTGCGTGGCCCTTGTCGTGCAAGCTCATCGCAGCGAGGTCGCGATCGCCGTTGCCGGCGGCGAACTCGAGCGCGTCGTCGTAGTGCGCGACCGCCGTCTCGAAGTCGGCCTGGAACCACGACATCAGGCCCTGCATCCACCGGAGCCACCCGTGCACCGACCATGCGGGATCCTCCTCGGCGAGCTGTGTCGCCCTCGCCGCCCACCCCTGCGCCTGCGCGACGGACAGCCGCATGCCGCTCTGCTCCGCGAGCCGGAACGCGGCCATCGCTGCCGCCGAGTGGTCCCCCTCCTCGAGGTAGGCGGCGTAGGCGCGCTCGAGCGCCTCGACCGCCTCGTCGGGACGAGCCGTCCAGTACGCGGCTCGGGCAAGCAGCTCGAGGCCCTCGCCGCGCATCGCCCCGGCACGGTCTGCGGCTGCGAGC
>JAOUEA010000307.1 GCA_029858935.1 Actinomycetota bacterium | reverse complement strand
CCAGCCGGTCGAGCGTGTCCCCCTGCCATCGCTCGAACGCCTCGGCGAGGCCCCCCACCGGGCGCAGGATCAGGTACGCGGTGCCGGCCGCCGCTGCCAGCGTCGACTCCTCCACCACGATCGGTTCATCGGACGGCTGGGAACGGTCCTCGACATCGAGCCATTGCACCTTGCCCTCATGGTTGAGCCCGAGTTCGACCCGTACGGCGGCGCCCGCCGCCGTGAACGCGCCGCGCATCGGGGTCTCCGGCTCGAGGGACTCGACGACGAGCGGCCCGTGACGCTCGATCACTCGGGTCGCGTCCGCCGCTCGACGCTCGTATCCATCGTCCATACCGACGTTGTCGGCGAACAGCGCGTCTGCCTCGGTGTCGCTCCACGCAGACAGCAGCGCCGCCGAACGCGCGGCCGAGCGTTCGAGCTCCGGCGTCGCGGTCACGCCATGAGACGGACCGAGCGCATCCAGATCGCCGAGCACCTCGAGCGCCTCGACGCAGGCGGCGTGCATGTTGCCGTACGTGACGTTCGACAGCCCGATCACGCCGATGCCGTGCTCGGGCAGCCAGCGCATGTGGGAACCGTATCCGGGGAGCCCGCCGCTGTGCCCGACCGAAACGCCCAGCCGTTCGTCGACGCGCACACCCAGTCCCAGGCCGTACCCGGTCGCGACGACGCGGGACGCCCCGCCGGGCGAGGGACGAACGCTTGAGACCTGGTCGACCCTTCGGAGCTGCTGCATCTCCCGGCGGGCCCAGCGGGGCAGCGGGCCGTCGTCGGTTCCATCGCGGGCAGGGAACGCGTCGGTGAAGAACCCCACCCACCGGGCCAGGTCGCGCACGGTGGTCCACAAGCCGCCCATCGGCGCGATCGTGCCGTCGCCGACCGGCTCGACCTCATGCACCCACTCCGTGTCCTGCAGGCGGTGGGGTTCGCCCACGGATCCGAGCGGCGGGCGCACCCAGCTCGTCGCCGTCATGCCGAGCGGCTCGAGCAATGCCGAGGTCACGAGCTCCTGGACGCGCACGCCGGCGACGCGTTCGACCACCCGGCCGAGCAGCCCCCAGCCCAGGTTCGAGTACTCGAAGTGCGTGCCCGGGGTCCATGCGAACGCGGCGCCTGCCTCGAGAAGGGCGTCCATCGCTTCATCGGGCAGGTCGAGATGACGGTCGGCCCACGCGTCGTCGGTCGGCAAACCCGCTTCCATCGACGCGAGGTGCCGCACGGTGAGTGCCGGCGCGTCGGACGTCGTCCTGCCCCAGCCCTTCAGCTCCGGCACGTGGATCTCGACCGGATCGTCGAGCCGCAGCGTGCCGTCGACGACGAGCGTCATCAGCGCAGCGCCCGTGAAGCTCTTCGTCATCGACGCGATGCGGAACACACTGTCGGCGTCGGGCGCCTCCGGTGCGCCGACCCGCAGGACGCCGACGCCGCCGGAGGCGGCGAGTTCGCCCGATCGCACGACGCCCCATGCGACGCCGGGCGCGCGCGTTCGACGCGCCCATCGCGCGAAGACCGCCTCGATCGCTCGATCGACCGATGCCACCGGCTCTACGGGCTGGGCGACGGGCTGTTCGTCGGACTCGGGGACGGCGACATGCCCGGTCGCCACTGCTCGACCGAGCCGTCATCGGGAGCGCGGTCGACGCAGGTGCGTCGGCACACCCTGCCGGTGAAGGTCGTCGTCGCCCACCAGAAGTACGACGTGCGGAACCCACCGAACTCGAGCGACTTGATCGGGATCGCGACCGAGACTCCGTTGCCGGTCTTGCGTCGCACCTTCACGGTGCGCAGGAACACGTCTCGCCGGTCGCGGCGGTCGCGCCACAGCGAACCCTGGAGCCCCGACCCGGTGCTCCGCACGAGCACGAAGTACTCGGCGTCGTCGGCACCCGAAGTATCGAGGAACACGTAGACGTTGCCTCGGTCCCAGATGGCGGCGGGCGACCAGGACGCGAACATGATCACGGTGGCTTCGGTGCCACCCTTGTGCGCCAGCCGCACGCGGCGCACGTCGAGCAGGCCTTTCGTGTCGTTCGGATCATTGGCACCGCTGTGGAACGACGGCGACGCGATGGCGACGACGGCCACGAGCACGACCAGGGCGGCGATCACGAACGGGACGATCGAGCGCATCGCATACGCACGCCGCGACTCGTGCGACGTCTTCCCGTGTGCGCTCACGCTGTCGCGCTCCGGCCCAGCCACCTGATCGCCGCCCACGCCGTGAAGCCTGCCACGAGCAGGCCGGCGACGACCAACACCGCCGGCAAGAACTCCTCGGTTCCCGGCCACCCGGGCCATGAGAACGATGGCGGCGGCGGCGGACGAACCAGGACTCCGACCGCCAGCCCGGCGAGCGCGGCATTGCGCAGAAGGAGCGTCGAGGGCACGACCGCCTCACGCCCGCCGAAGCATCCG
>JAOUEA010000079.1 GCA_029858935.1 Actinomycetota bacterium | reverse complement strand
CGACCGCACCTCGTTCAGCATCTCCCTCGTCGATCGGGGCCATCACATCTGGGTTCAACCGGTCGGCGCTCAGGGCCGCGTCGAGGCCTTCCTCGCCGTGGGCAAGCCCGATCAGCCCAGCCAGTTCGATCGCATCGTGGCCGGACATGCGCTGAGTCTCTTCGCGATCGAGCTCGCGAAATCGCGGGCGGTCGCCGACGCGCAACGCCGGCTGCAAGGGGATTTCTTCGATGAGCTCGCGAGCGGGAACCTCTCGACGACCCAGGCGGCCCGTGGGTTGGCCAGGTTCGGGTTCGACAAGGATGCACAGGTCCTGGTGCTGACCGTCGAGGCGCCCGACGCCGATATCGACCCCGGCTCGCTTGCCGACGCCATCACCGACGACCGGTCGCGTGAGGGCGGCGGATTCCTTGCCTCGGCCCACGACGATGTCGTCCACCTGCTGCTGCCCGCCGACCCTCCACCCGATCTCGCTGCGGTGTCGACGTCGATCGGGCAACGGCTCGGGGTGGGTCTGCGCGCGGGGGCCGGCTCGGCGGTCGACGCGACCGACGTCGAGCGCTCGCTGCGTGAGGCGCGCTACGCCCTGCAGGTCTGCCGGCTCGAAGGGTGGCAGCTTGCCGGGTTCGCCGATCTGGGCACCTATCGGCTGCTGCTGTCCATGACCGATCCCGACGCCTTGCGCGCGTTCGCGGACTCCATGCTCGCTCCGCTCGATGCCTACGATCGTGACCACGGAGGTGAGCTGCTGGCGTCACTGCAGGCGTTCCTGCACCACAACGCACGCTGGGAGGTGGCCGCGGCGGAGCTGTTCGTCCATCGGCACACCCTGCGCTACCGCATGCGCAAGGTCGAGGAGCTGACCGGCCGGGACCTGTCGAGCAGTTTCGACCGCATCGAGTTCTGGCTGGCCCTTCGGGCCCGGGAGCTTCGGGCGGCTCAGGCGGACGTGTGAGCGGGCGAGCGGACTTGTCCATCACGTCCAACGCCTGAACGGCGCGCGGCCGATGTGTCGGGTGGTCCGAACTCGCGGCTCCGAGGCATACTGAAAGCCTGTGGCTGACGGTTCGTGACTTCGTGACGGAGCGCGTTTCGCATCAGTCAGGGCGGAGGATCGTTTCCACGACCGAGGAGGGGACACATGGCCGACAGCCATCAGATGTTCATCGACGGCGAGTGGGTGAACTCGTCCGACGGCGGCACGCGCGACATCATCAGCCCGGCGACGGGGGCCGTGATCGCCAGCGTGCAAGAAGGAACGGCCGACGACGCGAACCGAGCGATCGCCGCCGCCAAGAGGGCGTTCTACGGCGAGTGGTACGACATGACGCCGAAGGATCGCCAGCTCGGCCTTCTCCGGCTGGCCGATCGCATCGAGGAACACGCCGACGAGCTCGTCAAGATCGAGGCCGAGAACGTCGGCAAGCCGTACGAAGTGACGATGGCCGAGGAGATCCCGCCCATCGTCGACAACCTCCGCTTCTTCGCGGGGGCGGCCAGGGGACTCGAGGGACGGAGCGCCGGCGAGTACATGGCCGGCTTCACGAGCTTCGTACGCCGCGAGCCGATCGGCGTCGCAGGTCTGATCGCTCCCTGGAACTACCCGCTGATGATGGCGGTCTGGAAGATCGGCCCGGCGCTCGCAACCGGGAACACGGTCGTGCTGAAGCCGAGCGAGCTCACGCCGCTGACGGCGCTCAAGATGGCCGAGCTGTCGGCCGATCTGTTCCCGCCCGGCGTGTTCAACGTGGTCACCGGCGACGGCATCCCGGTCGGCGACGCGATCGTGCGGAGCCCCGACGTCGGCATCGTGTCTCTCACCGGCGACGTCGACACCGGCAAGATCATCAACACGAATTCGAGCGACACGCTCAAGCGCGTGCATCTCGAGCTCGGCGGCAAGGCGCCGGTCGTCGTCTTCGAAGACGCCGACCTCGCATCGGTCGTGGAGTGGGTTTCCGGGGCCGGCTACTTCAACGCCGGCCAGGACTGCACCGCCGCCTGCCGCGTGCTCGTCGCGGACAAGGTCTACGACAAGGTGCTCGGCGACCTCGTTCCCGCCGTCGAGGGCATCAAGGTCGGCGGGCCGTTCGAGGACGACGTGGCGGTCGGCTCCGTGATCTCCAAAGAGCAGCAGGAGCGCGTGATCGGCTTCGTCGATCGGGCGAAGGAAGCGGGCGCCGAGGTACTGACCGGCGGTGAGGTCATCGACCGTGACGGCTTCTACTACAAGCCGACCGTGGTCGCGAATCCCAAGCAGGAGGCCGAGATCATTCAGAAGGAGGTCTTCGGACCCGTCGTGACCGTGCAACGGTTCAGCGACGAAGACCAAGCGCTCGCGTGGGCCAACGGTGTCGACTACGGGCTCGCATCGTCGGTGTGGACCCGTGACGTCGGCCGGGCGATGCGCATGGCCCGCAAGATGGAGTACGGCTGCGTGTGGGTGAACACCCACATCCCGCTCACGCCCGAGATGCCACACGGCGGGTACAAGCAGAGCGGGCACGGCAAAGACATGTCGGTCTACTCGCTCGAGGACTACACGAACATCAAGCACGTCATGGTTTCGCTCGACTGAGCGAGGACTCGACGAGGGTAGTCTGAACGAGACTAGTGGCGAGCGAGGCGCCCGATGGGCGCCTCGTCTCGTGACGCGCGAGGAGCGAGAGAAGGAGACCCCAGATGACCGAGATCAGACCGTTCCTGGTGAACGGGGAGTGGCGAAACGGCGAAGGAACCCTCGAGGTACGCAACCCGTTCGACGACAGCACCGTGGCCGAGATCGCGGTTCCGACCGATGCCGACGTCGAGGAAGCGATCGCCACGGCCGCGGACACGTTCGAGGAGTCGTCGAGACTGTCGGTGGCCGCGCGCTCGGCGGCGCTCGATCACATCTCACGCCGGCTCGACGAGACGCAGGAGGAGAACGCGGTGCTGATCGCCCGGGAGGGAGGCAAGCCGCTCAAGTGGGCTCGGGTCGAAGCGGCCCGAGCGGTCTCGACGTTCCGTTGGGCATCGGAGACCCTCCGTCACGGCCAGGACGAGGCGATGCGCCTCGACACCGAAGCGGCGTTCGGCTCGCGCTTCGGCATCCTTCGGCGGTTCCCTATCGGACCGGTGCTCGGGATCACGCCGTTCAACTTTCCCCTGAACCTAGTCGCTCACAAGGTCGCGCCCGCGCTCGCGGTCGGCGCGCCGATCGTCGTGAAGCCGGCGAGCGCGACACCGATCGGGGCACTGCGGCTGGCGGAGTTCTTCGCCGAGACCGACCTGCCCAAAGGGATGTACCAGGTGCTCCCGGTCAGCTCGAAGGTCGCCGACGGCATGGCGCGCGATGAGCGCTTCCGCAAGATCTCGTTCACCGGCTCCGCCGGCATCGGCTGGTACCTGAAGGGGCTCGACCCGAAGAAGAAGGTCACGCTCGAGCTCGGCGGGAACGCCGGCGTGATCGTGCACAGCGATGCCGACCTCGATCTCGCCGCTCAGCGGGTCGCGTTCGGTGGGTACTACCAGGCCGGCCAGAGCTGCATCAGCGTGCAACGCGTGTTGGTCGCGAGTGAGGTCTATGACGAGTTCGCCACCCGGCTCACCAAGCAGGTCGAGCAGCTGAAGTCGGGCGACCCCATGGACGAGACGGTCGACGTCGGTCCCGTGATCACGGGCAGCGAGGTCGACCGTATCGCCGAATGGGTGGCCGAGGCCGAGGCGCAGGGCGCCGAGGTGCTGACGGGGGGCAAGGCCGATGGGCCGTTCTTCCAGCCGACGCTGATCTCGCGGACCACACCGGAGATGAAGGTGCGGTGCGAGGAAGTCTTCGGCCCGGTCTGCACGATCACGCCGTATCAGACGTTCGAGGAGGCGCTCGCCGAGGTGAACGACTCGAAGTACGGGCTGCAGGCCGGTCTGTTCACCAACGACCTCAACCGGGCGTTCGAGGCCCACCGTACGCTCGACGTGGGTGGGGTGATCGTGAACGACGTGAGCGCCTTCCGGGCCGACCAGATGCCGTATGGCGGCTCGAAGGACTCGGGCTTCGGACGCGAGGGCCTGCGTTTTGCGATGGAGGAGATGACCGAACCACGCATCATGGTCCTCTCGCACGTTCCGTTGTAGGACCGGCAATCTCGTGAAGCTGCTCGGATACGCGGCGGCGGCGGCGACCGCGGCGCTGGGCTGCTACGTCGTGTTCCGGTTGCTGCGGTCGTGGAGGGACACCGATGCACGCTTCGGGTCGGGCGACGGGGCCGACCGCGCAGGCCACGACGACGTCGAGGGCCACGACGCATCGTCGCCGTGAATCCCGTTCCGAGCTACCCTCCGAGCACGTCGTCGACGAACGCGCCCACGATCGCTGCGGCGTCGCGCTCGCGCCGCCATAGATAGTGGTCGGCGTCTTCGACGATATGGAGCCGACCGTCGGGCAGCGATGCGACGAACGCGCGGGCTTCCTCGGGCGGGCAGTACTCGTCATTGTCCCCCGACAACGACAGCACGGGCAGCGCGAGCGTTCGGAGCTCGGCGGTGCCAGGGAGCCGAGGGAGCGAGACGTCGCTCGGCCGCAGCGGCATGCCGATCAACACCAGGGCCGCCAAGCGATGATCGTCCAGGGATTCTCGCAACGCGACGCTCGCCCCGAACGACCACCCGATCACGACCGTCGGCAACCCCGGTGCCTCATCGCGCACGCGTTCGATCGCGGCGCGCGCGTCGTGGATCTCGCCGTGACCGCCTCCGTAGATGCCGCCCGAACCCATCACGCCGCGGAAGTTGAAGGCCAGCACCGCCACGCCGCGCGTCCCCGCGAGCTCGTTTCGCAACGCCCACAGGATTGGGTGATCCTTGCTGCCGCCGTGCTTCGGATGCGGATGGCAGAGCACCGCGGAGCCTCGCGGTTCGCCGTCTGGCAGCCGCAACTCGCCCTCGAGCCTCAAGCCGTCCTCGGTCGCGAACGTCACCGGTTCCATCGTTTGCGACCATGGCAGCCGTGAGCGCGACACGACAACCGACGGGCGGCACTTCGTTCGCCCTTCGAGATGCGTGGCCATGGTCGACGTTCGCGTCGCTCGTCGTCGAGGGGGAGGAGCTCGGGTACCGAGGCGTCTTCCTGCCAGAGATCGTCGGGCGCGATGCCTTCGCAGCTCTGAGCGGTCTCGCCGGTGTGACGTCACGCCTGTCGTTGGGCACCGGCGTCGTTCCGATGACGGCCCGAGCGCCAGCACTCACCGCGATGGGGGCTGCGACGGTGCAGGAGCGTTCGGGCGGTCGTGCGATCCTCGGGCTGGGCACCGGGCGACCCCGGCCGGGTGCGCTCGGCGAGCTCGAGTCACAGGTGAGAACGATCCGCGAGATGCTCGATCGGGCGGTGCGTGGGGAGTCCGATCACTCGACGCTCGCGCTGGGCGAACGGGTGCCGATCTGGATCGCGGCGCTCGGGCCTCGCGCTATCTCGCTCGCAGGGAGGATCGCCGACGGCGTGCTCCTGAACTGGTGTTCCCCCGGACGCGTTGCCGAGGCGAAAGCTGCGATCGTGGACGCCGCGTCTTCTGCTGGGCGCGATCCACGCTCCGTCATCGTTGCCGCCTACATCCGGGCCGCCGCCGACGGCCACGGGGCGCGGCGCGCACTCGCAGCTGCGGCCGCCGAGTACGCGTCCTATCCGGCCTATCGTCGCCAGTTCGAGTCGATGGGTGTGGGTGCCGCCGCCGCGGCTCTCTCGTCGGCGAGAGCGTCGGACGAAGACGTGCCCCCCGATGTCGCTGCCCCACTCGTCGATGCCGTCTGCCTGCCCGGCGACACCGGCTCGGCTCGCGCTCGTCTGCAGGTCTACCGCGACGCCGGATGTGACCTCCCCGTGGTCTATCCGGTGCCCTACGGTGCCGACGGCGCGGCGTCGGTCGCCAACACGCTTCGGCTGTGCGCCCCCGATGCGTGAGTTGCAGCCGGGATCGGCGGGCGTACACTGGAGTTTGCAAGGCAAGCACCGTGGAAAAGGGGTTTATGACATGACCTACACGATCGCAGAGCCCTGCATCGACGTGAAGGACCGCGCGTGCGTCGATGAGTGCCCCGTCGACTGCATCTACGAGGGACCGCGCATGCTCTACATCCAGCCCGACGAGTGCGTGGATTGCGGAGCCTGCGAGCCGGCCTGTCCGGTCACGGCGATCTTCTACGAGGACGACGTGCCCGGTGAATGGAAGCAGTTCACGCCGATCAACGCTGAGTGGTTCAACGACGACATCAGCGGTCTCGGGTCGCCGGGCGGTGCCGCGCAGGTTGGGCCGGCAGCGGTCGATCATCCGGTCGTTGCCGGCTGGGAAGCGCTCTAGCGCCGAGACCCCCCGCGCCCGGATCGGTTTCGATCCTGGGATCACCCTGCCAGCCTCGCTCGCGCTGGGATGACCCGAGACGCAATGGCATCGTGCGTGACAGGATTGGGAACTTGACCCAGAGGCGGATGAGATGAGACCAGCCGGGCGCCTGGCGGTGCCGATCCGTACCGCGCCCATCGTCGTTGCGATCGCGATCCTCGCGGCATTGGTGCCGTTGGTGGCTGCACCCGCGGCGTTCGCGGCCGACGCGCCGTCGTTGGTTCCGCCGGCCGTGCCGGCTGAGATCGTGGATGCGGTGCTTCGCCGTCCCGGTGTGACCGTGCGCTCAGACGACGGGTTGACCGTTGAACGTGTCCGGGTGCCTCGGCGATCGCTCGGCTCGGGCGTGCCGACGAAGGTCTTCCGTGTGAGGTTGGCCGGCCGATACGCGCCTCGAGCGCTGCCCTACGTGCTGACGGTCGACGGTGCGGCTGTGGCGACGGCGGTGCCGTCTCCGAACCTGCGCTCGGTGGTCGCCCTCAGCGATGACCGTGTCGTCGTGGCGGGCGAGATCGCTGTGACCTACGCGGGCCGGCCAGCGACGGAGTCGCCGGTCTCGGCGCTGAGGGCGCCGCGACTCGAGAAGCGGCGCCGCTTCCCGTCGCCCGGTCCATACGACGTCGCGCGCCGTCGGTACGACTTCGGCGATCGAGCGTTCCAGCCCTCTGGTCTCGGGGCCAAAGTCGAGATCCGGGCGGAGGTGCTCTACCCGGCCGGCCTGCCCGATGGTCCGTACCCCATCGTGTTGTTCATGCACGGCAATCACGCGTCGTGCTACCGCGGGGCGCGCGCTGGGTACCGGTGGCCGTGCCGCGAGGGCTGGCGTCCGCTCCCGAACAACGAGGGATACGACTACGCGGCAGCACGGCTGGCGAGCTACGGGTATGTCGTCGTTTCGGTCAGCGCCAACGGGATCAACGTGCTGGGCAACCGCCTCGAGGACACCGGTATGCGGCAGCGCGGGGAGCTGCTCGAGGAGCACCTCGATCTCTGGCAGGCGTGGTCGACCTCGGGTGGTGAGCCGTTCGGCGATCGGTTCGTCGGCAAGATCGATATGACGACCATCGGCACCATGGGGCATTCGCGTGGCGGCGAGGGCGTCGTCTGGCAGGTGATCGTGGATCGGGAACGCACCGATCCCTTCGGCATCGACGCCGTGCTTCCATTGGCCCCGGTCGATTTCAACAGGGAGACCCTGAACCGGGTGCCCATGGCGGTCGTGCTTCCCTATTGCGACGGCGACGTCTTCGACCTGCAGGGCATCCACTACTTCGACGACTCGAGGTACCGCGTCGACGGCGACCCGAAACCGAAGCACAGCCTGACGTTGTTCGGTGCGAACCACAACTTCTTCAACACGGTCTGGACGCCGTCCGGCGGATTCCCGGGCTCCTTCGACGACTCGTTCGGCCGGTGTGAGAACAAGCTCAGGCCGGCACAGCAACGTAGGGTCGGTGCCGCCTACATCGTGTCGTACTTCCGCCGGTACCTCGGCGACGAGATCGATCTGGACCCCGTGTGGACCGGCGAGGCCGTGCCGCCGGGTATCGACCCGACCCAGGCGCTCATGGCCTACCTCGCTCCGGACCTCCCCGAGCGACGACTCGACATCGATCGATTCACGGCCGCGCGGTCGGTCTCGCGAACGGAGTCCGGCGACGACGTCGCGGCCTCGGGCCTTTCGCTGCTGGCCTGGTGCGCGAACACCGTCGAGACCCCATGTGTGCCCGGCGATCTCTCGTTCAGCGACGCCCACCTGCCCGGGCTGTCACGAGGGGTCTTCGGGTGGTCGGGGAGGGGAGGCGAGGTGCGCTTCGACCTCGGGGCGGGCGAAGACGTGCGGGCCTACGATGCCCTCCAGTTCCGCACCACGGTGAACCCGGGTTATCGGGCCAACGCCGGCGTGGCCTACCAGGACCTGTCGGTGATGCTCGTCGACGGCAGCGGCGGCGAGGTCACGATCGCCGCCGCCGACGCGGGCAACGAAGCGCTTCGAACCCCGAGGGGCTTGCGGCGGTTCTCCGGCCATGTGCTCATGCAGCAGATCCGCTTCCCGCTCGATGGGTTCGGCGCGCTCGATCTCGGTGATGTCCGGGAGATCGTGATCCGCTTCGACCGCACCAACAAGGGCGTGATCGACATGGCGGACCTCGCGTTCACCGCCGGCGCCTAACGAGGCGAGAGGAGACCACCGACCTCACGGCAGATCGGCGGGAGGCAACAGGCCGAAATCGCCATGGCTCGGCTCGGGGTCCGCAGGCGGCAGGAGCGGCTGGCTCTCGGCCGCGTCCGCCGGCAGGAAGACTCGGAACGATGCTCCTCCGCCGACACGGTCCTGTACCCACGCGCGCCCACCCTGGAGTTCGGCGAACCGACGCACGAGGGTCAGTCCCACGCCGACCCCTGGGGAGTGCTTCGGCGCGTCGGGACCCTGCCTGAACGGCTGGAAGATCGTTTCCCGCAACGCGTCGGGCACCCCGGGGCCGTCGTCTTCGACCATGATCACGACGCCCCCCGCCTCGGCTTTCACGCTGATCCAGACCGTGACCGACGTCGGGGCGTGCCGCACGGCATTGGCGAGCAGGTTCTCGACCACCCGCTCCAGTTTGGCCACATCGACCGGCTGCACGACTCGCTCGAGATCGGTCTCGAGTCGATCGTGAGGCACCAACTCCGATTCCTCGACGACGCGGGCGACCACAGCGCCGACGTCGGTCACCTCGAGCTGGGGCGTCACGATGCCGCGAGCCAGGCGGTCCATGTCGAGCAGGTTCGTCACCAACCGGTCGAGGCGTCGAGCGTTGCCTGCGATACGCCTGGCGAGGTCTCGGGCGTCCGCGTCATCGAGCTGCACCTCTCCACGTTCGAGCGTGATCGCGAGACCGAGGATCGCAGCGAGCGGTGTCCGCAAGTCGTGAGAAACGGCTTGCAGGAACGTGTTCTTCATCTCGTCGAGCGAGCGGAGACGACGCGCTGCCTCGCGCTCGACCGTGAGCGCTCGCTCCAGCTGCGCTTGAGCCACCTTCCGTTCGGTCACGTCGAGTAGGAACCCCTGCCAGTAGGGCTGCTTGCCCGGCAACTCCACGCGCCGAGCCTCGTCTTGGACCCACACGACGCTCCCGTCCTTGCCGATCATGCGGTATTCCATCGAGAAGTGTGCATCTCCGCCGACGTTGCTCGCCGCATCTGCGTCGAGCACGCGATCGCGGTCGTCGGGGTGGATGATCGAGCGCCACAGGGAAGGGTTGGCCTGGATCTCCTCCGATGTGTAGCCGACCAGATCGGTGTTGCCGGGTGCGATGTATGTCGTGAGGGAGATCGAGGGGTCGTTCGGGTCGATCTCCTGCGTGTAGAAGATCGCCTGGTTCTGCTCGACGATCGTTCGGAACTTCAGTTCGGCTTCGCGAAGCTGCTCCTCCGCCACCTTGCGCTTGGTGATGTCGACCAGGAAGCCCTGCCAGAACCCTTCACCCTCGGCTTCCGGCACGAACGTTGCCTCGTCCTGCACCCAGATCCAATGGCCGTCGGCATGCCGGAACCGGTAGTCCAGCGCATAAGCCTCCTTCGACTCGT
>JAOUEA010000305.1 GCA_029858935.1 Actinomycetota bacterium | reverse complement strand
CGCGGCGACCCCTCGGCCGAACGTGCGTTGTTCGACGATGAAGCGGCCCTGGTAGCTCCAATCCGACTCGACGTAGAGCTTGATGTACCACCGATCGATCTCGAGGATGTAGCCCTTGTCGGACGGTGGGGACTCCGGTCCCGTGAAGTACCGCATGTCGACGACCACGAAGTCTCCCTCGACCGGGGCGGTTCGGCGCACGATGCCCAGCGGGTCGGTGAACAACGGGGTTCCACGCGCCGGCGTTCGCCACCCTTCGACACACGTCGTCGAGGCCGCTCCACGCCGGAGCGGAACCTGCTCCGGGCGTGCAGGTCGGGTCGGCGAGGCGGCCAGACCCGCCGACGGTGAGGAGGACTCCCCCGACCCGGGCGAGTTCGCCGACGGCGCGGTCGCGGCCGCACGTGTTTGACCCTCGTCATCGCCGCCGTCGCAGGCCGTCGCCAGGAGTGCGAGGAGCGAGAAGATGAGGACGAACCGATGCATCGTGGGGCGATGCCTTCTCGAGCGTTCCAGCTGCTTCTGCACGGCAAACAGTATCGGGGCGTGGTGTGACGAACCTGTGCGCACGGTGCGGCAAGGATAACGATGACACTGCGGCTTGATAGAACTGCAAGCATGACCTCACCGATGCACGCTCGAGACGAGGAACGTGCGCCTGACCACCCCATCCCGTACATGACCAGGCGGAGGTTCCTGGGTGGCAGCGCGATGGCGGTCGCGGGTGGTGTGCTCTTCTCGTGCACCGGCGGGCGGGTGGTTCCCAAGCTCGCCGACGAGACCCCCGAGATCGACACCGCGTCGCCGATCAAGCGCGTCGTGTACGTGATGCTCGAGAATCGAAGCTTCAACAACCTGTTCGGCAGGTTCCCCGGCGTCGAGGGCGCGACCGTCGGCGTGGAGCTCGGGCGGGAGAAGCCGTTGATCCGCTGCCCGGAATGGCTTCCCGGCGACATCCCGCACGATCGTGCCGCGCACCTCAACTGCCTCAATGGCGGCGCGATGGACGGATTCGGCAACGGCGAGTTCGGCTCGACCTACGCCTACTCGATGTTCGACGAGGACCAGATCCCCAACTACTACACGTGGGCTCGCGAGTACGCGCTTTCCGATCACTTCTTCGCGAGCGTCGGCGGACCCTCGTATCCGAACCACTACTACTTCATCGCGGGACAGTCCGGTGGCGTGCTCGACAATCCCGAGAACATCGAGACCCGCGTCGATGGGAACAAGCGTTTCAAGAGTTGGGGGTGCGACGCGCTAGGTGACGACGTGTTCGTGTTCGTGAAGGACGACGCCGGCAACCTCACGAAGCACGACACCTGCTTCAACTATCCCACCGTGGGCCAGCAGCTCACCGGCATCGGCGTCGACTGGGCGTACTACTCGGCGACCCCCGGACAGGTCGGCTACTTCTGGAACGCGTACAACGGCATCGGCGACGTCTTCCACACCGACCTGTGGGACCGCCACATGCGACCGGTCGACTCGATCGTGCCCGACATCGAAGCCGAGCGGCTGCCCGCAGTCACGTGGATCACGCCGCGATTCGAACTCTCCGATCATCCCCCGTACTCGACCGGGCACGCGCACAACTGGCTCAGCGAGATCGTGAACTCGATCATGCGGAGCCCGATGTGGGAGCACACGGCGATCTTCGTGACCTGGGATGAATGGGGAGGCTTCTACGATCCGGTGTTGCCGCCCGTCGTCGACGACCTGGGACTCGGTGTGCGCGTGCCGCTGCTGACGATCAGCCCCTACACCGAGCGGGGCGTCATCGACTCCGAGGTTGGGGAGTTTTCGACGCCGCTGCGCTTCATCTCCGACAACTGGGGCCTTCCCTACCTCACGCCCCGGATCAGGAAGACCCATTCGTTCGAGCACGTCTTCAACTTCAAGAAGAAGCCGCGCGAGCCTGTGTTCGGCAAGGAGACGGCGCCGACCTACGGAGGCGCGTTCGCGTTCCCCGACGGATACGACGGATGGGTGCCGGGCACCGACCCGAACGAAGATCACTTCATCTGATCGACGTTCAGCCCCGCGTCGGGACGTGCACGACCTCAGCGTCGGACTGAGGGAACATCAGCCCCTCGTGTCCGTCTTCCCAACGAACGAGGAACGGCGGCCCACCGTTCTCTCCACGAACCTCGAGGATCTCGGCTTCACGGTCGGGCTCCCCGATGTGATGCCCTTTGATACGCAACAGATCTCCCACGATGGCCTTCATCGCTCCTCCCCCTTGTTCGACATCGGGCTGGCGGGGACATCACATCGAGATGAGCCCGCAGCCCATCGCCCTTCCTCACGAGCGTGCTCCGGCCGGGCGGGCCGGGCATGAGTCGAACTCCCCCCTCCTCGGGGGACCGCCTTCACCCGAGGTCACCGGTCGAGCGGTCTTCGACCTCCCACGCGTGATCGA
>JAOUEA010000304.1 GCA_029858935.1 Actinomycetota bacterium | reverse complement strand
AACCTGCCACTGACACCCGCGCCACCGCATGCGGTTCCGCTAGACTGACCGCTTCCTCCATCGATCACAGGACGGACAGGGATCATGTCGAAGCAGAAGTTCGAGCGGACCAAGCCCCACGTGAACATCGGCACGATGGGCCACATCGACCACGGCAAGACCACGCTGACCGCGGCGATCACCAAACGTCAGGCCGACAAGGGCATGGCCGAGTTCACCCCCTTCGACGAGATCGACAAGGCCCCCGAGGAGCGCGAGCGCGGCATCACGATCGCGATCGCCCACGTCGAGTACGAGACCGATGCCCGCCACTACGCCCACGTCGACATGCCCGGACACGCCGACTACGTCAAGAACATGATCACCGGCGCCGCCCAGGTCGACGGCGCGATCCTGGTCGTCTCGGCCGCCGACGGTCCGATGCCCCAGACCCGCGAGCACGTGCTGTTGGCCCGCCAGGTGGGCGTGCCCTACATCGTGGTGGCCCTCAACAAGTGCGACATGGTCGATGACCCCGAGCTGCTGGAGCTGGTCGAGCTCGAGGTCCGCGAGCTGTTGAGCGGCTACGAGTTCCCCGGCGACGACGTGCCGGTGATCCAGATCTCCGCGCTCAAGGCCCTCGAGGGCGACGAGGCCTGGGTGGCCAAGGTCGACGAGCTGATGGACGCGGTCGATACCTACATCGAAGAGCCCACCCGCGACACCGACAAGCCCTTCCTGATGCCGATCGAGGACGTCTTCTCGATCACCGGACGCGGCACGGTCGTGACCGGCCGCGTCGAGCAGGGGCGCCTGGCCAAGATGAGCGAGATCGAGATCGTCGGCATCAAGGACACCCGCAAGACCACCGCCACCGACCTCGAGATGTTCCGAAAGCTCCTGGACGAGGTCGTGGCCGGGGACAACGTGGGCATCCTGCTCAGAGGCATCGACAAGGAAGAGGTCGAGCGCGGCCAGGTGCTGGCCGCCCCCGGCTCGATCACGCCGCACACCAACTTCAAGGGCCAGGTCTACATCTTGAGCAAGGACGAGGGCGGCCGGCACACGCCGTTCTTCAACGGCTACCGGCCCCAGTTCTACTTCCGCACCACCGACGTCACCGGCTCGGCGGCCCTGCCCGAGGGCGTGGAGATGGTCATGCCCGGCGACAACGTGGAGATGACGGTCGAGCTGATCGCCCCGATCGCCATGGAAGAGGGCCTGCGCTTCGCGATCCGTGAGGGCGGACGCACCGTGGGTGCCGGCCGCGTGACCGAGATCGTCAAGTAGGCTCGAGCCTTCCCACAGCGAACGAGGAACCGAGATGGCCAAGGCTGACAACCGCCCGAAGATCACGCTGGCGTGCACCGAGTGCAAGCGCCGCAACTAAAACACGGTCAAGAACAAGGTGAACGACCGCGACCGCCTCGAGATGAAGAAGTACTGCCGGTGGTGCCGGGCGCACACGCTCCACCGCGAGACCCGCTGAGGCAGCGCTTCGCCGAATCTTCCTAGGATTGGTCCGGTTCCAACGTCTCGCCCGGCCCGAGGTCGACGACCTCCTCCTCTTCGTCGTCGGGCGTGACGTCGACCGTGTGCACCTTGCCGTAGCGGATCGCCGCCACGATCGCGTCGAGCTTCGAGTGCACGCCGAGCTTCGTGAGCACGTTCTGCGTGTGCGTGCGCAGCGTGTGCTTGCTCATGCCGAGCTCGGTCGCGATCTTCTCGGGCGTGTCGCCGTCGGCCATGCGCTGCAGGATCTCGAGCTCCCTCGGCGTCAGGCGCTCGATGCGCTGGGCGAGGTTCCCGTCTTCGGCTCGGCGCCGCCGCAGGCGCTTGAGCGACTCCTCGACCTCGGCGCTCGTGTGTAGAGGCTCCCCTCGGTGGGCTCGGCGGATCGCGTCGGCCAACGTGCCCACCGCCTCGGTCTTCTTGAGGTACCCGCGAGCGCCCGCCTGGATGGCGCGAGCCAGGGCGATCTCGTCGATCTGGCCTGACAGCACGATCACGGCGGTACCGGCGGCCTCCTCGTGGATGCGACGGGTCGCCTCGATGCCGTCGACGCCGGGCATCTGGATGTCCATGAGCACGATGTCGGGATGCTCTTTCGAGGCGGTCTCGATGGCCGCCTGGCCGTCGGTGACCACCTCGATCACGCGAAGGTCCTGTTCCTTGTCGAGCGCGATCTCGAGGGCCTCACCGAACGACCGATGATCGTCGACGATCACGACCGTGATGGGCTCATGGGTCCCCTGCATGGGCATCGCGGAGCATCGTAGGGCGAGACCCCGGATGTTTCACGCACCTACGGGAAGTTGGTCCCCGATCCCGCCGGTTGTCGAGCGTCGATGTCGGGGCTACCGTGCGCGCCGTGGATCCCCACGCCGAAGGCATACGCTACGCCGACGTCGAGTTCGTGGTCGATCCCGCGCGGGTGTCGGCGTTCC
>JAOUEA010000303.1 GCA_029858935.1 Actinomycetota bacterium | reverse complement strand
ACGTGGTCGACCCGGCGATCGCGCCGCCGCCGATCGGTGCGAGCGTGGTGGCCGAGATCGACTGGGATCGCCGGTACCAGCACATGCGCACACACACGGCACTGCACGCGCTCTCGGGAGTCGTGTTCGGTGATTTCCACGCCAAGGTCACCGGTGGCAACATGGACTCCGGCGGGGCGGCGCGCATGGACTTCGAGCTCGATGCCATCAGCCAGGAGTTCGGTCGCGAGGTGGAGGAACGGCTGAATCAGCGTCTCGCTGCCGACGTCCCGGTACACGTTCGCTTCGTGCCCAGAGCCGAGGCCCTCGCCGACCCGGATCTCATCAGGACGAAGGTCTCATTGATCCCCGACGTGGTCGATCCGATCCGAGTGATCGACATCACGGGCATCGACAAGCAGGCCGACGGCGGCACGCACGTCGCCTCGAGCGGCGAGGTCGGCCGAGTACGGGTCGTGAAGACCGAGTCCAAAGGCAAGGCGAACAAGCGCATCCGCATCCAGCTCGAGGAACCGTGAGCGGGGCCATCACCGATCGCACCCCGCGCGAGGACGGCTTCTCGATGCCGGCCGAGTGGTCGCCGCACCAGGCCACGCTCATGGCATGGCCGACGCGTTCCCGAGCCGAGGTGTGGGGACCTCTGTTCGAGCAGGCCAAGCGCGACTACGCGATCGTCGCGGACGCGATCGTCGACGTCGAGCCGGTGGTGATGGTGGTGGACCCCGATCAGGAGGCCGAGGCCCGGGCGCGCCTGCCTGAGAAGGTGGAGCTGCTGCCGCTGCCGATCGACGATTCATGGATGCGTGACTCGGGGCCGATCTTCGTGCGCAACGACAGCGGGGAGGTCGCGCTCGTCCATTTCGGGTTCAACGGATGGGGACGCCGCTACGAGCCGTACGCTCGAGACGCTGAGGTGCCGGCGGCGGTCGCCGCCCATATGGGCATGCGCCGGTATGTCGCGCCGATGATCCTCGAGGGCGGAGCGATCACGGTCGACGGCGAGGGCACCCTGGTCACCACCGAAACCTGCCTGCTCAATCCGAACCGGAACCCCCGTCTCGGCCGCGCCGACAACGAGCGACTCCTCCGCGACTACCTCGGAGCCGACAGGGTCGTGTGGCTTCCCGGCGGCTGGACGGCGAGTCGCGACACCGACGGTCATGTGGACGGTGTGGCGGCGTTCGTCGCACCGGGCGAGGTGGCACTGTTCGCGCCGACCGACCTGGCCGACCCCGACCACGAGAGGTCGAGCGCGAATCGGCGAGCGATCGAACGGACCGTCGATGCCCGGGGCCGCGCGATCACCGTGCACTCCGTCGACCCTGGCGCCGTCCTCGAACTCACGCATCTGAACCTGTACCTCACCAACGGAGACGCGGCCATCGTGCCGGTCGCAGACGTGCCCGAGGACGCGGTCGCACTCTCGCAGCTCGCCGAGGCCATGCCCGGTCGCCGCTTGATCCCGGTGAGCGGCAGGGTTCTGCACGAAGGTGGTGGAGGTCCCCACTGCATCACCCAGCAGGTGCCGGCGGGGACGCCCGCGACTTGAGGCGCGATGCCGCCGGTCGTCGGACGGTTCACGGGACGATGGGGTGTCCGGGGCGACTTAGCCTCCGAGCACCGCCGCGAGCACTGAGATGGCGATCGTCGCCACCACCCCACCGGCCGTCAGCATGAGCCGGAGCTGTGATGGGATCGGCGAGCGCCCGAAGGCGAAGTACAGCAGCGGCCCTGCGAACGGCACGAGCAGCACCGCGGCCATCCATCGGGCGCGAAACGAGATCGGTTGCGACTCCTGCCGAATCAGGTCCCACAAGGCGATCGTGACCCAGGCGGCGTAGAGGATGCCGGGCAGCACATAGCCGTACAGACCGATCAGCAGGCTCCACCACGTGGCGGCGAGCGGGACTCCGAACACGGTGAGCTCCTTGTGCACGGTCGGCTCGGCCGGCTCGATCGAGCCGACCGATCGTATGCGGTAGGACTGGGGAACGCTCTGCTCGGGGATCGCGGGCCGGGGCGGTGCGCCCGCCGGATCGGGCATCGTAGGCTGCTCGGGAGGCGTGGGCTGGGTGCGCCAATCGCCATGCGGGAAGGTGCCATCGAGCGCGTCGATCATGCGCACGCCCGCATTCAGCGTGGGAGCGATCGAGCCACCACCAGCTTCTGCCAGCCACGAGTCGCACCCTCGCAGCAGCTCGATCGAAGGAGGGGCACTCGTCGAGGCGTCGTTGCCGGCGAAGCAGTCGCCTCCCGCCGCGGGCGCACCAAGGGCAAGGTCGGCCAGGCCAGATGCTCGCACGACGTTGTCGCGGATCTCGTTCCCGCTCGTGACCCACAAGCGAGCGTCGAGGTTCGGCACGACGGCGATGCCGTAGGACCCATGGTCCTGCACGAGGTTGCCAGCGATCAGGTTCCCGACCCCCACCGAGACAAGGA
>JAOUEA010000078.1 GCA_029858935.1 Actinomycetota bacterium | reverse complement strand
TTCAACGGCCTCCCGAGTCCGGTGCCGCCGTTCACCGGCAACGGGTAGTGGGGGCCATCCGACGTCACGGGCGTCTCACGCGACCAGATCGCCCGGACGATGTCGACATACTCGCGTGTGCGGCCGAGTGGGTCGTCGAAGACCACGCCGTGCCAGCCCTCGACGACTTGCGGCCCGGACGCGCCGAGCCCGAACCGCAGGCGGCCTCCGCTCAGGTGATCGAGCGTGAGCGCGGCCATCGCGGCGTTGGCCGGCGTGCGGGCGGCCATCTGCGCCACCCCCACTCCGATGCCGATGCGTGTCGTGTGGGAAGCCATCCAGGTCGCCAGCACGATCGCATCGGAGCCCCAGGTCTCGGAGGTCCAGACCGAGTCGAGCCCCAGGCGCTCGGCTGCCTGCGCGAGCGGGACGAGGTCGCGTGGTGTTCCTTCCCAGTGTCCGACGTGGATGCCGACGCGCACGGGCGCAGGGTATCGGTCGTTCAGGCGCCGAACCAGCGGGCTGCGCGCGAGGCTCGGAACGCGCCCTTCTCGGCGGCCATCTGGAGCGACGGTTCGACGAACGTGCCGGTGGGGCTCGGGCCGGAGAAGAAATCGACGTCGACGCGTGCGACCTCGCGGTCACCGAACTCGATGTAACAGGAGCCGGTGCCGCCGTACGGTGCAGCGGGCTCGCCGCCGCGGATCTGCGCGATCAGCTCGTCGGCGACCACCGCGGCTGCGCCTTCAGCGAACACGCCGGCTTTCGGAGTGCCCACGCTCGTGACGTCGCCCACCGCGTAGACGCCCGGGAACCGGGTCGCCAGCGTCGACGGGTCCACGGGGATCCATCCGTCGACGGTCATGCCCGACGATGCGACGACCTCGGGTACCCGGTGCCGCGGTATGCCCAGGAACAGCTCGTAGGGCAGGCGTTGCCCGTCGTCGAGCACGGCGACGCGTTCGGTGGCGTCGAGCGAGGTGACCAGTCGATCGGGCACGAACGTGATGTCCCGCTCGGCGAAGGCTTGGAGGATGGCCTTCGATGTCGCCGGCGAGGGTGGGATCGGGATGCCGAACGGCATCACCACCGAGATGTCGACGGCGTCGCGAAGCCCGCGCGCTCGCATGTGGGCGTCGAGCAGCAGCGCCGCCTCGCTGGGTGCCGGGGGACACTTGAACGGCGACGAAGTCACGCCGACGATCGCGGCTCCCGACGTGAAGGCCGGGATCACGTCGCGCAGGCGTTCCGCCCCTTCGACCGTGTAGAACTCGTTCCCGGCCTCGACCAGCCCCGGGGTGTCGCCGACGTCGAGATCGGCGCCGAGCGCGACGATGAGCACGTCGGCCTCGTAGCTGCCGAGGTCGGTGACCACCCGACGTGATTCCGCGTCGATCAACGTGATCGTCTCCTGCCGGAATCGCACGCCGGATGCCGCGAGGTCGCGATAGTGCAGGCGTACGGCTTCGGGCGTCTGCCTCCCGAACATCACGTCGAGCTTGGAGAACCCGAAGACGAACGAGTCGGCCTTGTCGATCAAGGTGATGTCGACGTCGTCACCGAGGGCCTCGGCGAGGCGAGCCGACAGCTCGAGGCCTCCGAATCCCGCTCCCAGTATCACGACGCCCGTCGTCACCGCGCCCAGGATAGGTCCTTCGAACATCGAGCGCCCCGGGATGTTCCGCTCAAGCGGGCCGCGACCGGCGACGATACCGCTCAGAGTCACGATCCCGACCATGCCGACGAAGGGAAGAGCCATGTCCTACGGTGATCTCACCGCCATCGCGCAGGATCTGATCGGCCCCGACGAGCAGGTCACCGCTGCGGGTGTCTTCGCACTTCAGGACAACTACAAGGCGATCACTGGTGCTGCCGTTGCCGAGAGCATCGTGATGCCCGACAACGCCGGTGGTCTGCTCCAAGGTGTCGGCACGATCATCACCCTCGAGGCTGCCCGCCACGGGAACGCGGCCGCCCACGGCGTGACCGAGCGCATGCTGGTGGCCGTCACGGACACCACGATCCACGTCTTCGCGATGTCGGCCATGGGCGGCAAGGTCGAACGTGAGCTGATGACGTTCCCACGCGAGAGTTCCGACGTCGTGGTGAAGAAGTTCGGACTCAGTCGGCACGTCAACATCACCGAGCGCGATTCGGGCCAGCAGCTCCATCTGACCGGTTCGACCGCTCGCATCTCGCCCGAGGCCAAGGGCGACAAGGCGGTGCTCGAAGCGCTCTGATCGTGCCGGGGCCAGGGCGTTGCGAACGCGCCGACCGGTGCGGCGTACCCTGGAAGCGATGGACGACTACCCCCAGTGTCCCTGTCATGGCTATCGCGAGTGCCCGATGTGTCACGACATCCGGCCCTGCGGGCACTTCGGCAAGAGCCGTTGGTGCCCGCCGTGTCAGCGGCTGCGAAAGCAGCGGATGAGCATGCGGCCCAGGCGGTCCGCCCCGATGCCCGCAGGGCGAACCTGCGCCGGCAAGGACTGCAGGACGCGACTCAGCATCTACAACCGCGAGGACCTGTGCTCGTCATGCGAGCAGGCTGCGGCCCCTTCCGTCTAGGCCGCCGGAACCTTCTTCTGCGGATCGAGGAACGGGATCGATGCCGTGGTGCCGGTTCGCCCGCCGCCATCGGCGTCGACGTCGAGGCGGTTTCCGGGCTCGGCGAGTTCGATCGGCACCCAGACGTAGCCGATGTTCTTCTTCAAGCGCGGCGACCAGCAGGCGTCGGTGACGTGCCCGACGATCGCGCCGTCATTGGAAACGGGCCAGTGCTGCGTAGGCTGTACGACCGGCTCGCCGTCGAGCTCGACGCCGACGAGCTTGCGGGAGACACCCTCCCGGCGGATGCGCTCGAGGGCCTCCTTGCCGACGTAGTCGGCATCCTGCTCCTCGACGAGACGCTCCAAGCCGGTGATCTCGAACGGGTTGTCGGCGAGGCCGATGTCGGAGCCCCAGTCGAAGATGCCCGCCTCGATGCGGCGGATGTCCGACGACGGCGTCACGCGGATGCCGTGCGGCGCGCCGGCGTCGAGGATGCGTTCCCACAGGTCGTCGCCGCGGCTCGGGTCGCGCAGATAGATCTCGTAGCCGACCACCGCCGTCCAGCCCGTACGGCTGATCACGACCGGGATGCCGTCGAGGTCGGCCTCGTCGCACCAGTAGTACTTCATGTCGAGCACCCAGTCGCCGAACAGGTCCCTCATCGTGTCCTTGGCCTTCGGGCCCTGCACCTGCACCGGGTAAACCTCGGGATGGCCGACCTGCACGTCCATCCCGGAGTTGACGGCGACGCCCATCGCGTAGAGTCCGGCGTCGGAATCGGCGAGCGCGAGCCACCAGCGGTTGTCTTCGATACGCAGGAGCACGGGGTCGTTCACGATGCCGCCGTCCTCGGCGGTGACCAACATGTACTTGCCTTGCTTCACCGCGCACTTCGTGAGGTCCCGGCACGTGAGCAGGTTCGTGAACGCGCTCGCGTCGGGCCCGGTGATCTCGACGATGCGCTCGACGCTCACGTCCCAGAGCGTCACGTCGTTGACGAGCGCCCAGTACTCCTCGACCGGATCGCCGTAAGTGTTGGGGTGGTACATGTGCTGGTAGACGTCGTACGCGCTGCAACCGGCGCGCAGGGTGGCGTCGAAGAACGGTGACTTCCGGTACCAAGGGCCCCAGTTCAAGGTGGTGCTGTCGGGCAGCGATATCGACATGACGACCTCCGCTCACTCGCCGGAATGCCGGAGTGTAGGGCCGGTGACCCTTGAGCCGTGAGTCCAGGCCGTGAGTATGCTGCGCGAGGGGGCGATGTCCGTGGACTACCTGGCTCCGGCCGATATGGCTGCAGCCCTTGAGATGCGGGGTGCGGGCGGGACCGTCCTCGCCGGAGGCACCGATCTGTTCCCCCAGCACGTGGGCCGGCCGATGACGCAGCCCGTGATCGACATCGGCGGCGTGCAGGAACTCCGCGACATCGTCGACACCCCCGACGCCTATCGCTTCGGAGCTCTCGCTCGGTGGGCCGATGTCGCGGACACGGACCTCCCCAGCTGCTTCGATGGGTTGCGAGCCGCTGCACGCGAGGTCGGATCGGTGCAGGTGCAGAATTCGGGCACCATCGGCGGCAACCTCTGCAACGCCTCGCCTGCCGCCGACGGCATCCCGCCGTTGCTGAGTCTCGACGCGTCCGTCGAGCTGACGTCGACGGTGGGAACACGGGTGCTGCGGCTCGACGAGTTCCTCACCGGCTACCGGGCAACGGCGCTGCGCCCCGATGAGCTGTTGACCGCGGTCCTCGTGCCTCGCGGCCCCGACGGCGCCCGCTCGTCGTTCAGGAAGCTCGGGCTGCGGGGCTACCTCGTGATCTCGGTGGTGATGGTCGCCGCCGTGGTGGCCGCGAGCTCCGACGGTCGCATCACCGATGTCCGTCTGGCGGTGGGCGCGTGCTCCCCGGTCGCCCAGCGATTGCCGTCGCTCGAGGCCGAGCTGGTGGACCGACGCATCGACGACTTCGATGCGGCGGTCATCGCCCGGCACCTGGGTGCGCTCACCCCGATCGACGATGTGCGGGCGACCGCCGCGTACCGGTTCGAGGCCGCTTCGGTGTTGGTGCACCGGGCGCTGCAGGCGTGCGGGAGCGAGCGGTGACCTCGGCGGTAGCCTTCCAGGTGAACGGTGCACAGGTGCGAGCCGATCGATCCGCGCGACGGCTCAGCGACGTGCTTCGCGAAGACCTCGGGCTCACCGCAACCAAGGTGGGATGCGACGCCGGCGACTGCGGTGCCTGCACGGTCCTGCTTGAAGGCAGACCCGTGAGCGCTTGCATGACCGCGGTCGGCCAGCTGGCCGGCCGGAAGGTGGAGACCCTCGAGGGTTTGCACGCGAGCGGCGAGCTCGGCAGCCTGCAGCGAGCGTTCCTGGCCCGCGGCGCCGCCCAATGCGGCATCTGTACGCCGGGCATGCTCGTCGCGGCGGCCGCCTTGTTGCGCGACACGGCGGCGCCGACCGAGCCCGAGGTGAAGGACGCCCTCGGCGGCGTGCTCTGCCGTTGCACCGGGTACCGCACGATCATCTCCGCGGTGATGGACGCGCACACCGCGGAGGTCATCGAGCCGCCGCCGCCGGTCGGCAAGGCGGTGGGCCGTCGCGTGCCGCGCGTCGACGGGGAACGCAAGCTCAGTGGCACCGAGATCTTCGGAGCAGACGGCCCGCCCGACGGCGCGCTCGTCATCCGGGTCGTGCGCTCCCCGCACCATCGGGCGAGGTTCGAACTCGGCGATCTCGCCGCCTACGTGGCCGGCTCGCCCGGCGTGGTCGCGGCGCTGTCGGCCACCGACGTGCCGGGGGTGAATCGCTTCGGCGTGATCCCCGCAACGGCCGACCAGCCCGTGTTCGCCGAACACGAGGTGCGCTTCCGTGGGGAAGCGGTCGCGATGGTGGTCGGCGAGCAGCCTGCGATGGAGGCGTGGGATGCGTCGGCCTTCCCGGTGACCTGGCACGAGTTGCCGGCCGTGCTCGTGCCCGACGATGCCCTGGCACCCGAGGCCCCGAGGATCCACGACGACCGTGAGGGCAACGTGCTGGTCCGCGGCAACGTGCGACGCGGCGACCTCGACGACGCGTTCTCGTCGGCCGAGGTCGAAGTCGAGGGCGTGTTCGAGACCGGTTCCATCGAACACGCCTACATCGAGCCGGAAGCCGGCTGGGCCCGCCGCCTCGGCGATCGCATCGAGGTGGCGGTGACGACCCAGTCTCCGCACATGGATCGCGCCGAGGTCGAGGCGATCTTGGGTCTGCCCGAGGGCGCGGTGCGCATCTACCCGACCGCGGTCGGTGGTGGGTTCGGCAGCAAGCTCGACCTGTCGGTGCAGCCGTATCTCGCGCTCGCCGCTTGGAAGCTCGGCCGCCCCGTGCGACTCACCTACACCCGGCCCGAGTCGATGATGTCCACGACGAAGCGCCACCCGTCGCGACTCACCCTGCGCATCGGGGCGACCGGCGACGGCCGGCTCACCGCGATGGACTTCGAGGGCGAGTTCAACACCGGTGCCTACGCGTCGTGGGGACCGACGGTCGCCAACCGCGTGCCGGTTCATGCCGGCGGCCCCTACGTCTATGACGCGTATCGTGCGCGCACGGTCGCCGTGCATACGAACGCGCCGCCGTCGGGGGCCTTCCGCGGGTTCGGTGTGCCCCAGTCGACGATCGCCACCGAGTGCATGCTCGACGAGCTCGCCGACGCGGTCGGGCTCGACCGGCTCGAGTTCCGATACCGCAACGCCCTCACGGCGGGCGTGCCGACCGTCACCGGGCAGGTGTTCGCCTCGGGCGTCGGCTATCGCGAGTGCCTCGAGGCGCTTCGGCCGCACTGGCAGCGGGCTCGGGTCGAGGCGGCCGAGGCCAACGCCGCCGGTGTTGCCACGATCGGTCGCGGCGTCGGCCTGGCGGGCATGTGGTACGGATGCGGCAACACTGCGCTGCCCAACCCCTCGACGATCCGCGTGGGCCTGCGGCGGGACGGGTGGATCGTCCTGTTCCAGGGGGCTGTCGACATGGGACAGGGTGCGAACACGGTGATGACGCAGATCTGCGCAGACGCCCTCGGCGTCGACATGGCCCGCATCGTCACGCTCGGTGCCGACACCGACACCACGCCCGATGCCGGCAAGAGCTCGGCGTCGCGACAGACGTTCATCTCGGGGAACGCGACGTTCCTCGCGACCACGGAGCTGCGGACGCGCCTGCTCGAGCTCGCCGACGCGTCGGCCGATGCTCACATCGAGCTGGTCGACGGCAGACTCATCGTTCACGATCGCGGTCTCGAGTCGGTGGTGACCCTCGACGAGCTCGACGCCGACGGCGACGACCTGGTGGTGGCCGCGACCGCCACCTACGATCCTCCGACGACGACCCTGAGCGCCGATGGCCAAGGTGAGCCTTACGCCCAGTTCGGCTTCGGGGCCCACATGACCGAGCTCGAGGTCGACCTCGAGCTCGGCACGGTGCAGATCCGGCGCATCACGGCAGCGCACGACGTCGGCCGCGCCGTGAACCCCACGTTGATCGAGGGCCAGATCGAGGGCGGCGTCGCCCAGGGGATCGGCATGGCACTGATGGAGGAGTACATCCCCGGCCGGAACGAGAACCTGCACGATTACCTGATCCCGACGATCGGCGACGTGCCGGAAGTCGTGAGCATCCTGGTGGAATCGGGCGACCCGGTCGGTCCGTACGGGGCGAAGGGCATCGGCGAGCACTCGTTGATCCCCACCGCGCCGTCGATCCTGAACGCGATCCGCGACGCCGTGGGCGCCGGGGTGCGCCGGCTGCCTGCGACGCCCGATCGCGTGCTCGCCGCGATCGCGGAAGGATCGGGCCGATGACCGCCGGGCCCGCGAACGACTCGGTTGTCTGCGACGCCTGCCCGATCCGATGTGTGATCAAGCCCGGGCGCACCGGTTCGTGCGACCGCTACGGCAACGTCGACGGCGTGCTGGCGCGCCTCGACCCGCTGCTGGTGCTCGAGCGAACACAGGAACAGGGTGGTGCGCTCGTGCCGTTCGCTTCGCGTGAAGGGGATTGGGACGGCGAGTTGCTGCCGAGTGCCGACATCGTCGTCACCGGCGCCGGCTCGGGCACGACGTATCCCGACTACAAGCCCGCGCCCTTCATCGTTTCCTCGACGATCGCGGGCGTGGACATGGTGACCGTCGTGACCGAAGCGATCTTCAGCTACTGCGGCGTCGAGGTGAAGATCGACACCGATCGCCACGTCGGGGCCGAACGGCAGCTGGTGCGCGCCGATGGCGAGGCGGTGGGACACGTCACCACGGGACAATACGGCTCGCAGATGCTCGCCCTGGGCGGCGTGAACCACCTCACCGGCGGATCGAAGCGCGAAGGTCTGGTCACGATGAAGACGCTACTGGCGCTCTGCGGCGGCGACCCCGTGGAGCTGTCGGTCGACGACGGTGCGGAGCTGCTGCTGCAGGCCGGCACGCCACCCGTGATCAACGGGGTCGTCGAAGAACGCATGCGCGTGGGGTGCGGCTCGGCCACGATCGGCATGTTCGCGCAGCAGTGGTACGAGCACGTCGACGAGGTCGTGGTCGTCGACGATCACATCACGGGCGTGTTGTCTGAGCACCAGGCGGGCCGCTTCCTCGACATCCCTGCGACCGGCATCAAGGTCAAGGGGCGACGCTCGACGCCCGGTCGTTACTTCAACGTCGCGAACCCCGGCACCGGTTGGGGCGGCACCGACATCGAGGATCCGCTCGCGATCCTCGATGGGTTCGATCCGAAGGTCGCGCGGCCCGGCCTCACGGTGCTGATGATCGGCACGACCGGTGAGCATCACGCGTACTTCGTGCTGGACGACGATCTGCGGCCTGTGGCGGCACCGCTTCCCGACGACCTGCGCACGTCGGTCGAACGCATCGCCGAGAACTGCGAGCCGGCGATGACGTCGGTGCTGTTCATGGCAGGGGCGGGCGGGTCGCTGCGAGCGGGCGCAACCGTGAACCCGGTCGCGCTCACGCGATCGGTCGGTCGCACCCTCACTCGCGTCACGTGCGGAGGCGCTCCCGTCTACGTCTGGCCGGGCGGGGGGATCACCTTCATGGTCGACGTCACGCTCGTGCCGCCCGGCGCGTTCGGCTACGTCCCGACGCCCGCGCTGGTCGCCCCCCTTGAGTTCACGATGAGCCTGAGCGACTACGCGGCGCTCGGCGGCCACATGGATTCGATCGTGCCGATGGGCGACGTGCTCACCCGTCCCGACGTGCGCCGATCATGAGCGGCCCCGTGGCCGCGACGACGCCCGATGGGTCCCGCCTGCACTTACAGCATGGCCCGATCGACCTGATCATCGAGGCCTGGGGCGCCCCGCAGGCCGTCGCCTCCGCGTACCGCCGCGCCTGGGATCGGTTCCAGCCGCTGCTCGACGAGCTCGTCGCCGAGCTGCCGGCGCTGCGGCGGCCGCTCGAGGCGGGGGGCGCTCTCTCAGGTCCGGTTGCCCGGCGCATGGTGGTCGCCGTCGAGCCGTTCGGCGACCGATTCGTCACCCCGATGGCCGCGGTGGCCGGTGCCGTGGCCGACGAGATCCGCGACGTGATGGCGAGCGCCGGCGCGCTGAAGCGTGCCTACGTGAACGACGGCGGCGACATCGCCCTGCACCTTGCCCCCGGCGAGTCGTTCGACGTGGGACTGGTACCGATCCCCGAGCGACAGGTGCTGCTGGGGACGTCCACGGTGCGATCTCACGACCCGGTCCGCGGCGTCGCGACGAGCGGGCGTCACGGACGGAGCTTCTCCCTCGGCATCGCCGACGCCGTGACCGTGTTCGCCGAGTCGGCCGCTCGCGCCGATGCCGCCGCGACGCTGATCGCGAACGAGATCGATCTGCCCGGGCACGCCGCGATCAGGCGGGTTCATGCCGACGAGCTCGAGCCCGACACCGACATGGGTTCACGCCTCGTCACCACCGAGGTCGGCGTGCTCACCGCAGGCGAGATCGCCGAGGCGCTGGATGCCGGCGTCGAGGAAGCCGAACGGATGCGCGCTCAAGGCCTGATCGCCGCCGCGGTGCTCTGCCTCGACGGCCAGGTCGCGACGGTCGCGACCCCCGTGCTAGCGTCGGCGATCGGAGGCTGAGATGGACATCCGCAGGGTCGTGTCGATCGTGGACGACATCCGCATCGAGGCCGGGCAGCCGGTCGACCCACCCATCCGGCGCGTCGTCACCGCCGCGGTGCTGCACAACCCGTTCGCCGGTCGCTACGTTGAGGATCTCGGCGAACTGATCGACGCCAGCGTGGAGCTCTCGGACACGCTGTCGCAGACCGCGGTCGCCCTGCTCGACGGCCGCACGGTGCACAGCTACGGCAAGGGCGGCATCGCCGGCCTGAAGGGCGAGCTCGAGCACGTCGCCGCGATGCTGCACCCGAAGTTCGGCGCGCCGCTGCGCGACGCGTGCGGCGGTGGCATGGCCATCATCCCGTCGGCGAAGAAGCGTGGCGGCCCCGGTTGCACCCTCGACGTGCCGCTCC
>JAOUEA010000077.1 GCA_029858935.1 Actinomycetota bacterium | reverse complement strand
CTCCGACCAGCGCCGCCGTGTACGGCAACCCCCAGGCGTTCACGTGGAACATCGGCACAGCGGGCATCACGACATCATGGCCCGAGATGCCGAACTCGTCGGGCATCGCCGAGACGATCGAATGCAACACCAGCGCCCGGTGGGAGTACGCCACTCCTTTCGGCGTTCCCGTCGTCGCCGACGTGAAGCACATCGACGCGGCATCGTGCTCGGACAGCGGCGGGTAGGCATCGATCGGCTCGCTGGCGGCGATGAGCGTGGCATGGTCGACGACGCCGTCGGGAAGCGTGCCTGCATCGGTGGCCCACACGACCAAGTGCTCGGGGCGAGCGTCGGCCGGGAGTGTCTCGATCAGGGGGAGCAGGCTCTGGTCGATCAGCAGGGCCCGGTCCTGGGCGGTGCGCAGGACGTATGCGATGTCGTCGGCATGCAGCCGGGGGTTGACGGTGTGCAGGACCGCTCCCGACACGGGCACGCCGAAGTAGGCCTCGAGGTGATGGGCGTGGTTCCAGCCGAGGGTCGCCACTCGATCGCCGCGTGCGATGCCGAGCGAGCCCAAGGCGGAAGCCAGCCGGCGGCTGCGGTCGTAGATCGCGCCATACGTGCTTCGCGACAGGCTTCCGTCGGGCTCACGGGACACGATCTCGCGATCGTGGAAGTACCGGCCGGCACGCTCGAGGACGTGGATCAACGTGAGCTCTTCGCTCATCATCAGGCCGTCCACGATCCCGCTCAACCCCTCGTGCCGGCGGGGTCTCGCGGGCCGCTCATCACGACCCCGCCCGGCGCACGAGGTCGCGGGCGATCACGACTCGCTGGATCTCGGCCGAGCCATCCACCACTTGGAGCATCTTGGCCAGGGCGATGAACCGCGCCAGTGGATGATCGTGCAGCCATCCGTATGCGCCGAGCGTCTCGCTGCACGCGATCGCGGCCTGCAGCGCGACATCGGGGCCGAACCGCTTCGCGTGGGCGACGGCCACCGACCCTCGGTCGGAACCGAGCAGATCCGCCGCCTTGAGGGTGAGCCCCCGCGCCGCTTCCAGATCGGTGGCGACGTCGGCCAGCGACCAGGCGATGCCCTGGTGCTCGAGCACAGGCTTGCCGAAGACCTGGCGCCGCAGTGCGTAGCGCGTTGCGACGTCGAGCGCCTCGGCGTGCAGGCCGTTCGCGATCGCCGCGATGTCGAATCGGGCCACGTCGATCGCCGCCAGCGCCGCGCGCATGCCCTGTCCGGGGGGAGCCAGCACGTGCCCCGGAGCTTCGTGCAGCACCATGTCGGTGATGGGCAGGAAGGCCGCAGACGCCTTGTCGTAGGGCTCGGTGAACGAAACGCCGTGCGCGTCGGCAGCGATCGCGAGCATCGCCACGTCGCGATGACCCGGCGCGTCTTCGGTCTTCGCGACGACCAAGAACACGTCGGCTTCTCCACCGAGCGAGACCCACGCCTTGCGGCCGCTCACGGACCACTCGCCCTGGCCGTTTCGAGTGGCCATGGTCGTGATCGCGGTCGCATCCGATCCCGCCTGCGGCTCCGTCAGACAGAACCCCCCGAGAGCGGCGCCCTCGACCAGCGGTGCCGCCCACCGCGCCCGCAGTGCATCGTCACCCGCTCGCGTCACCGCCGAGGCAACGGCGTTGTGCATCGACATCGAGAAGGCGAGCGCCGCATCGCCACGTCCGAGCTCCTCGAAGACCTGTGCCGCCTTCCCGTACGACAGGTCCAGCCCGCCCTGATCGGCAGGGGCGAACAGACCGGTCAGCCCGGAGGCTCGAACGTCCTCCCGCGGGTAGCGGGCAGCTCGGTCCCACCCGGCGACGCCGGGCTGCACGACCTCGCGAACGAAGGCTCTGGCGAGGTCGACCGCCTGGTCGGGGTCGTCGCTCACGCTCGGTGAACCGTCGCCGATGTCAATGGGCTTCCCATCGGTGCCCGTTCCACCAGTGGCGCTTGCCCTCATGCACATAGTCCGTGTGACCGTCGTGCTCGATCGCTTCGTGACCACACTCGTCGTCGTGGCGGTGCAGGCCCTCTTCCGCCTCTGCGACCTCTCGCGGCTGGTACGCATCGGGGTTCTCCCACATCGACGGTGGCATCATCGGCATGCTTCTCTCCCTCCTCTCGCCCCCGTCACCGGTTGTATCACGCGACTCGCACCAGCAGGGCTCCACCGTCGCACGCGATCGAGGGGTTCCGCGAAACCGCTTCCGATGGAATGATCGAGAGGTTCAGCACGCGAGAGGAGGGACCCGAGGCAGGATGTCCCCGCGATGACGTCGATCCCCGGTCTGCATCGCGGTCTGGCCCCTCGGCGCCTCGTCGACGCCGTGGGAGACACGGAAGGGGAGTATCGATGAGGAAAGTGACGTTCTTCCTGGTCGTCGCGCTGCTGGTATCGGCGGCGGCGACGGCGCTCGCAGCCGGCCCGGTCACACGCAACGGCGCGAACTACAGCGGCGTGCGGAATCCCGGCGGTTGCGAGGTCTTCCCCGAGAAGGGCACGCAGCTCCACGTGAAGTGCGTGAAGTCGGTCGGCGCCGACGGCGCGGCATTCGTGCGCTATCGCTTCCTGAAGGACGTGGGTGGCGTGGTCGGGCCTGCCACCGTTTCGGCGGTCATCCGCGACAACGCCGGATGCTCGTCGTACCGCTGGATGGGACCGATCAGGACGATGCGCATCATGGTGCCGTTCGGGTGCTACGTGCACGTCGTGAACGTGACCTGGCAGCAACCGTAGGCGAACCCTTCCCCGACGTCGGTCGGCGGGGGTCCTGCCGTCAGGCGGGGCCCTCGCCCGCCGACCCGACGGCCTCCTGCTCGGCGATCAACGGATCGGCGGGCAGACGTCGCGCGAAGAACAGCGTCAGCACCACGAACAGGCTGAGCACGACCATGCCCGCGCTCAGGGCGCCGAGCTGCGAACGCTCGTAGCCGTCGAGGATCTCCGCCTGCTCGGCCGGCGTCAGGTCCGTCGTCGCGAGCGCTTCCTCCACCTGCGCGGTCGAGACGAACTCCACGCCCGATCCGACCTCGACGGCGGCCTGATCCTTCAGGGCCGGTCCGAGCACGTCCGAGCTCTGGACGTCCTGCAGGAAGAGCGAGCTGAGCGAGGCGATGACCACCGCGCCGACCAGCGCCGTGCCCAGCGACGAGCCGAGGTTCTGAGCCGTGTACTGGAGGCCTCCGGCCTCGCCGCCGCGCGCGACCGGCACCGCCGACACCACGACGTTGCCGAGCTGCGATGCCAGGGCCCCCATGCCGATGCCCATGAGGATGAACGGCACGGTGGTGATCTCTGCACCCGCCCCCTGGTCGAGACGAGCGGCCAACAGGATCGTGGCGCCGAGCATCAAGCCCAGCCCGACCTGCACCACCCCGCGCGGCCCGGCGTGTGGGAGCAGCTTGGCCACCGACGGCGCCGTCACGATCAGCGCGAGCGACAGCGGGAGCATGCGGATGCCGGTCTCGAACGCGTCGAGCCCCAGCACCAGCGAGAGGAACAGGGGCATCGAGAAGAACATGCCCATCATCACGAGGTACTGCATGAGCAGCACGACGAGTCCGTGGGTCAGCTGGTGGTTGCCGAACAGCGAAGGGTCCACGAGCGGCTCGCGGCCCGCGGCAACCCGTCGGCGGAGCCACTCCAGGAACACCCAGAGGATGAGCAGGCCGCCGAGGACGAGCCAGATCACCATGGAGATGCCCGCCAGCTGAGGAGTTGCGTCCGTGCCGTCCGCCACGCGCGGCTCGATCCAGCCCCACGTGCCGGATTGCAGCACGCCGAACACGAGCATGCCGAGCCCGGCCGCCGAGAGCAGCGCGCCGACCATGTCGAGCCGCGGGCGGTGTTCGGCGGGAGCATCCTGCACCACCTTGCTGCCGAGCAGGATGCCGGCCGCGATCAGCACCTCGGCGGCGAAGACCCATCGCCAGCTGAAGTACGCCGTGACGAAGCCGCCGATGATCGGGCCGGCCGCCACCGCGACCGCCGCGGCGGCCGCCAGCACGCCATAGGCCACCGCGCGCCGCCGGCCCTCGAAGTTGCCGGCGACCAGCGCGACCACGGTCGGCATGATCATCGCCGCCCCGAGGCCCTCGAGTAGCGACCATCCGAACAGGAGCACACCGACGTTCGGCGAGATCGCGGTGACCGCCGATCCGCACGCGTACACGATCAGGCCGACCCGCAGCGCGCGGCGCCGGCCGAGGATGTCGCCGATCTTCGCGCCGGTGATCATCGCTGCAGCCATGACCAGCGTGTAGGCGGTGATCACGCCTTGGATCGCCGAGACCGTCGTGTCGAGATCTTCCACCAGCGCGCTGATCGACACGTTCATGACCGTCGAGTCGACGGTCATGAGGAACTGCGTCGTCGCGAGCAGCGCGAGGACCGCCGTGCCCGCGCGCTGCGACCGTCCTCCCCACGTCACGTTCCATCGCTCCCCGCATCGGCCTCCAGCTCGCCCCACCTCGGACCACTCCGGCTTGGCTCGCCGACGACCGGGTAGTGCAGCGGCAACCCCACCGCCCCCACGTCGATGTCCACGATGCTCCAACCTCCGAGGCTCGAGATCGCGAGCCGGTCGAGTCCGGGTCCGATGAAGGCGACGTTGGCCGGCTGGTTGAGCGAGACGCCGTCGGGATCATCGAGCAGGATCTCGGGTCTGCCCCCGGGTGGAACCCGCCAGATGCGGTCGGGACGATAGCACCCCACGAACATCGTGCCGTCGGCGGCCAGCGCGATGCCGTCGGGCTGGGATCCGGTGAGCTCGGCGATCGGGTGCGGTTGGCCTGCGCTCCCGTCAGGCTCGATCGGAACACGCACGACGCGGCGCTCGCTCGATTCCACGACCAACAAGGCATCGCCCTCGACCGACAGGCAACATCCGTTGGGGAACCCCCGGACTCGGTCGGTCCAGATCCGGGTGGTTCCTGTCGCGTCGATCCGGAACACGAGGCCATCGTCTGCGCCCCAGGCTCCCGAATCGGTGACGAACAGGTTGCCCTGGCCGTCGAAGGCAGAGAAGTTCGGCACCCTGATCGGGTGCTCGGTCGTTCCCGTCGAGTACGTAGAGATCTCGCCATCGCGGGTGACCTTGACGACCCTGGCGGCCCCGTAGTCGCAGGCGAAGACGTTCGCCTCGCCGTCGAGGGTGATGCCGTACATGAATCCGCCGCTGGAGGCCACCTGCTCGAGCGCCCCACCCGGGCCGATCGCATAGATCTGTCCTGCCTCGCCTCCCGCATACACGCGTCCGTCCGGCCCCCACGCCACTCCTTCCGGATGATCGAGTCCCGTCGCGATGACCTCGAGCCGATCCAGCATCGTCAGACCTCCCGGTCGTAGCTCTCGATGAGCTCGGTGAATGCTCGAACGTTCGCGCGGCGCCCTCCGACGTGCAGGTAGAGCACCGTCGATCCCCGTTGCCACGCGGCGAGGAAGACCGGCACGTCGTTGTGACAGCACCCGTCGGGGAGGTGGCGGAACAGCACCACCCCGCGTGGCACGCCCTCGGGCGCGATGCGGCGAGCCGTGACGATCTCTTCGCCCGCGTGGTCGCCGAACCATCCCACGAACGTCTGCGCGCCGGTCGCCGTCGTGAAGGCGAGTCTCCGCGCGAGCACCCGTGAGAACGCGCCCGTGCCGCCGCCGAACGATCGCTGCGACGCCGAGGCGAATCCGGCGGCCTCGAGCATCGCGCCCATGTCGTCGGGATGGGCGACCTCGTTCGCCACCTGCTCGGCGTCGAGGCTCTTGGCTTCGCTCGTCATGCGCGGGAGCGCCGATGCGGACAAGACACGGGGGGGATCGATCGCGGGCGTCTCGTCCTCGATCGGGACGGTGGCGCTGGAGCAAGCGGCCAGCACGATCGCGGCGATCCATACGATCCGAGCCATGTGTGGCCGGTCCTTTCCACGTGGAACCTGCCTTGCCCTGGGGGCCGTCCTGCCGCATGATACGGGCCATCATCCCGGCCCGCACCACGACGAGGGGGGAAGCGGTCATGGTGGAAAAGCGTTTCACCAGGGAGGTCGGCAGGCGCGATTTCCTTCGGTATGCGGGGTACGCGGGCATGTCGGTGAGCATGGCGGGTGTCTTGGCCGCCTGTCGCGACGCGGACACGCCCTCGGGGGGAAGCTCGGGCTCCGTCAAGGCGTCGATCCCGCCGATCGAGCAGGAACCCGGTGGCCTGCAGGTCTTCGACTGGTCGGGATACGGCAACGGCGACTACTACCCCAAGGAGGAGAAGAAGTTCCTGTGGGGTCAGTACGCGAAAGCGACCGGTGACACGCCGGAGTTCGCGTTGTTCGAGAACGACGACTCGGCCTACACGAAGGTCGTCGCGGGAGCGCGCTACGACGTCGCGCACCCCTGTGGCTACCGCTACGGCGACTGGGTCGATCTCGGCGTGATGCAGCCCTGGGACACGTCGCTCATCTCCAACTTCCCCTCGCTGAACCCCAAGCTGATGGCGGCGGGCCAGTTCGACGGGCAGCAGTACTTCGTCCCGATGGACTGGGGGTTCATCGCCCCGCTCGTGAACCTCGACCACGTCGACGGCAGCGACGAGACGTTCGGGGTGCTGTTCGACGAGAGGTACAAGGGCAAGATCGCGTGGATCGACACCCTCAACATGATGGTGGTGGCCGGCTACACCCTCGGCATCGAGAACCCCTGGGACATGTCCGATGAGGAGCTCGCCGAGGTGCGCGACTTCCTGGTCTCGAAGAAGGGGCTCGTGCGCTTCTACTGGAACCAGTCCTACGATTTCTGGCTCGCGTTCAAGAAGGGTGAGGTGTGGGCCGGCTACTCGTGGCCGGACACCGTGGGGTACGCCGATGCCGCAGGCATGAACTACCTCTACATGCAGCCCAAGGAGGGCCGCATCTCGTGGGTGTGCGGGCTCGGTCTGTTCGCCGACACCGAGAACTACCGGCACGCGCACGAGTACGCGAACTCGTGGGCCAGCAAGGAAGCAGCGGAATTCCTGCTCGCGTACTACTACTACGGTCACACGAACACCGAGGCCGACCCCTCCGTGGTGCCCGACGGCGTCCGCACGGCGCTCGGACTCGACGATCCGACCGTGCTCGACGAGCCCAAAGCGCACCCCGAGACCCACATCCCGAGGCGCAGCATCTACCAGCAGTACTGGAGCGAGGTGCAGGCGGCCTGATCCGGCCACCTGGCCGGAGATAGCGGATGGCGGTGACCCAGCAGGAGGCGTCGGCCCGGCGGGGGTGGCGACGCCGGGACCGCCGTGGCACGGCGGGGCTGCTCGCCGGGCCGCTGATCTGGCTGTTGCTGTTCTTCGTGATCCCCGTGGCGTTCGTGGCCGCCTACAGCGTGGGGGCCGTCGACCTGTTCCCGACCGACCCGGGCGTCGTCTCGCTCGCGAGCTGGCAGCGGCTGCTGACCGGCGGTTCGGTGTACATGGGGCTGTTCTGGAAATCGATCCGCATGTCGCTGACGGTCTCGGCCATCGTCGTGCTGCTCGCCTACCCGACCGGCTACTTCCTGGCGCTATGTGTCGGCCGTCGCAAGTACGTGCTGCTGCTGCTGATCATCGCGCCGTTCCTCACGAGTTACCTGCTCCGCGTGCTCGCATGGAAGGTCATCCTCGGGGACGCGGGCGTGATCAACTCCTTCCTGTCGTGGACGGGCATGCAGAGCCCCGACGACCCGATCACGTGGTTCCTGTACAGCCGGTTCACGGTCATGCTCGTGCTCGCCTACATCTGGGTGCCCTTCGTGGCGCTGCCCGTGTTCGTGAGCCTCGACAAGCTCGACAAGAGTCTGCTCGAAGCGGCCAGCGACCTCGGCGCGAGCCGCTGGCGAACCTTCGTGCGAGTCACCCTGCCGCTCAGCTTGTCGGGCGTTTTCGCGGCGTTCCTGTTCGTGTTCATCCCGACGATCGGTGAGTTCGTGACGCCCCTGCTCGTCGGCGGCACGAGCGGCTACATGTACGGCAACTCCATCCAGGACCTGTTCACCAAGGGCCTCGATTGGCAGACAGGCTCGACGCTCGCGCTGTTCCTGCTCGGGGTCGTCGCGGTGCTCATGGCCGCGTTCGGACGGTTCCTGCGGGTTCGGGCGGTGGTGGCATGACGGAGATCGCGACCTCACCAGGTGCACGGCGCGCCTTGACGATCTTCTTCTCGTCGTTGGTGCTCTTCCTCTACGTGCCGATCGTGGTGCTCGCCGTGTTCTCGTTCAACGACGGCGACGTGAGCTTCCCGCTCGCAGGGTTCACGCTCGATTGGTACCGGCGGTTCTTCTCGAACCCGAAGATCTTGCAGTCCCTCGAACGCAGCGCGATCGTGGCGGCGATCTCGAGCGTGATCGCCGTCGGCCTCGGCGTGACGGCCTCGTTCGCCCTGCTCCGCCGTCGCTTCTTCGGGAAGTCGGCCGTCTCCGCCCTGCTGTTCTCACCGCTCGTCGTTCCCTACCTCGTGTTCGGCATCTCGCTGCTGGTGATCTTCACGGCGGTCGACAAGTTCCTCGCCGCGAGCACGGGGTCCTATATCGGGCTCGGCCTCCACGCCGTCGTGATCGGACACGTCGTGGTCTCGCTGCCCTACACGGTGCTCACCATCATGCCGCTGCTGGAACGCCTGAGCGTCGATCTCGAGGAAGCGGCCAAGGACCTGGGTGCCGACCCGTGGCAGTCGTTCCGCCGTGTGACCTTGCCGCTGCTGATGCCCGCGATCGTGTCCGCGTTCATGATCGCGTTCACGTTGTCGTTCGACGAGTACGCGATCGCGTCGTTCCTGGCGGGCGAGACCCCGACCTGGCCCGTCTACCTCTTCGCGCAGTTGCGGGTGCCGAGCCAGCTCCCGCAGTTGCTCGCCGTATCGTCGGTCGTGTTGGTGGCTTCGCTCGGCGTCGTGCTCGCGGCGGAGATCGGTCGGCGGCTGGCCGAGCGCCGCTACGGAGACGATCTCCGACCGGCGCCCTGAGCCGACCCCCGGGTCAGTACTTCCCGTAGAGCTCGCTTGCGGGGTCGAAGAATCCGCCTGCAGGTCGGGCGTGCGCGTGCCAGTGGTCGGGGATGCGTCGGCGTTCCGGGTCGACGTAATAGCCGTCGTCCCCATAGCGCTCGGCGGCGATGCGCTCGAGGTGAGCGATGAGCCGGGCTTCGTCGTGGGGCTCCGGCAATCCATGGGTGCGCCACACGACCATCGGTGTCCGGCAGACGATGCACTCGGCCACCCAGCAGTCGTCGTCTTCGTGGAGCCAGTCGGTCACGCGCTCGGCGGAGCAGAGCATGCAGTCATCAGCCATCGGTGATCCTCGCCAGTCGCGCCTCGTCACTCTCGGCGATGGCCATGCGGGCGTAGTATCCAGCGTTCGCCTCGACCGCGAGCACATAGGGCTCGTCGGCTCCGTACGTCGGGCACGGGTCGTCTTCGCACGGTTCCATGTCTCTGATCGTCACGATCGTGCCGGCCTCGTCGACGAACGCGATCGACAGCGGGATCACGGTGTCCTTCATCCAGAAGGTGCCGTCGGTGGGCTCGGCGAACACGAAGGCCATGCCCTCGTGCGGTGCGAGCTCTAAGATCGACATCAGCCCACGGCTCCGTTCCTCCTCGGAGTCGGCGATCCACACGTCGAGCCGAACCGCCTCACCGGAAGCGGGGGCGAAGGACACGACGCCGTCGGTCTCCCCGGGGGCGGGCGCTTCGACCTGCCGGCTGCAGGCCATGAGCAGCAGACAGCCGGCGACGACCACCCAGCGGTTGCTCATCACGGTGCATCGTCCCACGCTCGTTCCCGAAGGGTTCTCGACGTTGTGCCGCCTGCGACCGGCCGAAGCCCGGAGGCCATCCAGGCGACCGAGGATCGGTGGGCGCTCCCCGAGGGAGGCCCGGCACCGACTCGGCTGCCTGGCTACACTTGCGCGAGCGATCTCAGGTGACGTCGCGCGTCGCACGCCGCATCGCCGTGGATCCGGCCGGAGTAGCTCAGTCGGCAGAGCGCCTCCATGGTAAGGAGGAGGTCAGGGGTTCGATTCCCCTCTCCGGCTCCACTTGCATGGCCGGACCGGAAGGATCCCCGAGCGCGCAACGTTGG
>JAOUEA010000302.1 GCA_029858935.1 Actinomycetota bacterium | reverse complement strand
CGTCGTGCCGACCCCGTTCTACGACCCCGAAGGGAGCAAGATGCGTGGCTGAAGTGCGCGTCGTCGCCCCCACCGTCACGCTCGTATGCGCCTCGATCGAGACCTGTGATCGTGTGGAGGCGCCTGCCCAGGTCGTGGTCATGCGCATCGCGCCGCGCGAGGTGCTCCTGGTGGGCGACGTCGACGTCGGGGCCGTGCGCGCCAGCTTCGGCGATGCGGCAGTCTTCGTCGACGACGTGTCCGACGGCTGGACGGCGTTCGTGATCGAAGGAGACGACGCTCCCGATGTCTTCGCCCGCTTGTCCGAGCTCGAATTGCCGCCCGAGGGGTGGATCCAGGGCGACGTCGCTCGCACGGCCGCGAAGGTGATCGTGGAACCGGGTCGGCTCACGATGGTGGTGCCGTCGATGCTCGCAGCCCATGTCGAGGAACGCATCCGCATCGATGCCGCCGAGGTCCTTTCGCCATGACCGGGCTCATCAGGCGCCGCGAATTCCTGGGCGAACATGAGCTCAGGTCTCGATACGACGTCGTGATCGTCGGCGGTGGGGTGAATGGGCTGTCTCTCGCCTTCCACCTGGCCGAGTACCACGGCATCAGCGACGTGGCGGTGCTCGAGCGTTCCTACATCGGAAGCGGCGGCAGCGGGCGCAATACCCAGGTGCTGCGAGCCACTTACAACACCCCGGAGACCGTGCCGCTGTATGCGACGAGCCTCGCAATGTACGGCGACCTCGCGCAGGAACTCGACTACAACGTGCTCTTCAGCACGCAGGGCAACCTCGACCTCTGCCACTCGACCGACACGCTACAGGTCGAGCGAGAGAAGGTGTTGTTGCACCGGCATTACGGCGTGCAGACGGAGATGTTGTCGCCGGAGCAGGTGCTGGAAGTCTGTCCCTTCGTCGACCTGACGGCCGGCGGCGAGCTGCCCGTGATCGGCGCGTCGTATCACCCGGCCGGGGCGTTCGCTCGCCACGATTCGGTGGTGTGGGGATATGCGAGCGCGGCGAACAGGCGCGGGGTCGAGATCCACCAAGGCGTCGAGGTGATCGGGGTCGATGTCGTCGACGGCTCGTGCCGCGGCGTCGTGACGAACCAGGGCCCGGTCGCCGCAGGCCGAGTCGTGAGTGCGGTCGCCGGATGGTCGAGTGAGCTCGCTCGCATGGCCGGGGTGCGGCTCCCCCTCCAGACGATGGCGTTGCAGGCGTTCGTCACCGAGGCCTACACACCGGTGCTGTGGGGACTCGTGTCGTCGATGGATCTGTACGTGTATACCCAGCAGACCGCGCGGGGCGAGCTCGTCGTCGGGGCGGAGACGCTTCCCTACAACACCTACTCGACGCGTTCGACGTTCGACTTCGTCGCGGAAGCCGCCAAACGCACCATCCAGCTGTTGCCGTTCATGGAGAAGGCGCGACTGCTGCGCCAGTGGACCGGCCTCTGCGACATGACGCCCGACTCTTCCCCGCTCCTCGGGGAGTCGGAAGTGTCGAACTTCTTCTTGATGTCGGGCATGGGAACCTGGGGATTCAAGGGGGCGCCGATCTTCGGCAAGACGATGGCCGAGATGCTCGCCACCGGGCGGGTCGATCCCTTGATCGCGCCGTTCGATCCGGGGAGGTTCCGCGAGGACCGCATGGTGCCCGACGCTGCGAGCGCCGGCACCCACCGCTAGTCCACCGCGGCTCAAAGGCCCACGAGCAGTCGGTCGACGAGGTAGTCCGCGAACGATGGGCGCACGAGCATGCGGGTCGCGTTCAAACGCTCCTGCAGGATCACGTGCGTCTTGGCGAACAGGGTCTGTGCGCACATGCCGCCGCGCCACGACCGCGGGTGCAGGTCGAGCCCGCAACCCGTGGCGAGCACGGCGATGCGACCGGTTCCCCCCAGCTCGACGGCGACGCGGTTCGCGCTGACGTCGATCACCGAGCGGTGCTCGCCCGCGAGGGCGCGTTCGAGCGCTTCGACGATCTGGGCGCCGGTGTGGGGTTCCCCGAGGACCAGCCATTCGTCGGGCCCGAGCCAGAGAACTTCGTGCGAGCCGTCTTCCGTGACGGTGTTCGGTTCGAGGGGGAGCGGGAACGGCGATCGGCTCGCGAGCGATGGGTCGAGCCGGAGCGAGACCTGCGTGAGGAAGGGCTCGCGATCCAGCGTGAGTCGTCCGCCGCTGCGGTCGGCGGCTGCCGCCATGTCGAGGGCGCGCGCCTGGAGTGGGTCGCGAACGAACCCGTCACCCGTCACGTCGCGCTCCCGATGGGTCGTAGAACGCCGAGGGAACGACCTCGCACTCGATCGGTCCGCCGGGGGCGGGCGAGACAATGTGGCCACCGATGCGGTCGCGCCCGCCGGCGACCATCGCGAGCGCGATCGTGCGGTCGAGCACGGGGCTGCGGTAGCTCGAGGTGACGTGGCCCAGCATCGGGAGCGGTGGGGCGTCGCCGGCATGCTCGGGT
>JAOUEA010000301.1 GCA_029858935.1 Actinomycetota bacterium | reverse complement strand
GCCGGTGAGATCGATCCCACGACGTTCAACCCTTCGGCGCGGTCGGTGGCCTTCCGACGGAGTGCGATCGACGCCGTCGGTGGCTATCCGGAATGGCTGGCGATCGGCGAGGACATGTGGGTGGACCAGCGCTGGCGACAACTGGGCCTCGACATGCGATTCGCGCCCGACGCGGTCGTGCGGTGGAGGCTTCGCAGTGGGCTGAGCGCCACGTGGCGCCAGTACTTCCGCTACGCGCGGGGCGACGCGCAGGGGGGCATGCATCCCGAGCGGCATGCGGTTCGCTTCGGCGTCTACGCGGGACTCGCCGCCGCACTCGCATCCAGGCGCACGTGGCTTCGCGTGCTCGCGGGCGCCGGGGCTGTCGCGTACGCGCGTACACCGGTGCGCCGCGGCTGGGCCAGAGCACTCGACGACCGCGAGCGGGCGATCACGGCGCTCGCCGTGCCCGCGCTGATGGCGTTCACCGACGCAGCCAAGTTGGCGGGGTACGCGGCAGGGCTGGCTGACCGGCTCCGCGGTGGTCGTTGAAGGCTCTCGGTTGACAGGGTGGTCTCGCTCGGCGGATAACCCTCGACCATGAGCGAGCGCGCCCGGGGAGGAACGTTCCGCGCCGCGCTCCGCCACCGCGATTACCGGTTGCTGCTCGCCGGGCTGGCCGTCTCGGAGTCTGGCAACTGGCTCTACGGCGCCGCATCGATCGTCTACATCCTCGAAGCGACCGGCTCGGCAGCCTGGGTCGCCGTCGCCGGCGTCGTGCGATTGCTGCCGTTCGTGCTGTTCGAACCGCTCGGGGGGGCGATCGCCGACCGCTACGACCGGCGGCGGGTCATGATCGCATCGGACCTGGCCAGGTTCGCACTGATGCTCGTGCTCACGGTCGTGGCGACCTCGACGAGCACCACGGCGGTCATCGTCGCGATCGTGATCGCCTTCGTGAACAACACCTGCAGCACGCCGTACTTCCCTGCCGTGACCGCCATCACGCCGTCGATCGTCGGCGAGGAAGACCTCGCGGCGGCCAACGCATTGTCGGGCACGATCGACAACTTCGCGATCGCGTTCGGACCGGCGCTGTCGGTGGTGTTCCTGTTGCTCGGTCCACCTCCGGTCGCCTTCGGCGTGAACGCGCTGACGTTCCTGTTCTCCGCCTACATGGTGTGGAAGATCGGCATCCACGGGAAGGTGGGCGAGGTCGAGGTGGAGCCGACGCTGCGATCGCGCGTGGTCGCCGGGGCACGCGCGATCCGCGGCTCCAGGGAGGCCATGCTGCTCGTCGGCCTCACGATGGCCTTCGGCTTCACGTTCGGTCAGGAAGTCGTGCTGTTCGGCCCGATCACCGAAGACTTCCTCGGTCTCGGACTCGACGCCACGGGTTTGCTCTTCGCCGCCCCGGGCGTCGGCGGCATCCTCGCGACCGCTGCGGCGGCGCGACTCGCATCGAGGTCGCATACGGCCGCGATCCTGACGATCGCCACGCTCGTCTCGGCCATCCCGATCATGTCGCTGTCTGTCCTGCACAACCCCGCCGCCGCCTACCTGCTGATGACCGTCGAGGGCGCCGCGATCATCATCGCCGACGTGGTGTCGACCACGACGCTGCAGCGGGTGGTGCCGCGCGATCGGATCGGCAGCGTCTTCGGCATCGTCGGTTCCCTGACCGTGGCGGCGATCGCGTTCGGCTCGATCGTCGCTCCCTTCACGATCGGACTGCTCGGTCTGGGGGGCGCCGCGGCGGCCGCAGGGGCCATGCTTCTCGTCGTCACGTTGGCGTCCCTGCCAGGCGCACGCGCACTGGACAAGCTCGCTGCGGCGAGACTGGCAGAGCTCGCGCCCGCGGTCGCGTTGCTCGAGCGGCTCGGCCTGTTCGAGACCGCTCCACCCGCACAGATCGAAGCGCTCGCCGCCGTGGCGACTCGTGAGGTGCTCCCGTCGGGAACCGTCGCCATCCGTGAGGGAGACGAACCCGACAATCTGTTCGCGATCGAGTCGGGCGTGGTCGAGGTGACCGCAGAGCGTGCCGACGGGCCACTCGCCCGGCTCGGAGCCGGCGACTACGTCGGCGAGATCGGCCTGCTGGAGAAGCGGCCGCGTACGGCAACGGTCACTGCCGTGTCGGAGGTCGTGCTCTACCGCATCCCCGGGGAGGAGTTCCTTCGGATCGCCAACGAGGGCCCGCGCATCTCCACCACGCTGCTCGCAGTGATGGCGAACCGCCTCGCGACGTCGTCCGGCGTCGACGAACTCGGACACGCGTGAGGGCGAAGCGAAGGGCCGCCTCCGGAAAGGAGACGGCCCGACGGTCGACCGAGCGCGGTGACTACTGCTTCTTGCTCCTGTGGCCCTCGGTGTCGTCTGCGGCGAGACCGAGGCCGCCGCGCTTCTTCTGGCCCTCGGTGTCGTCTGCGGCGAGACCGAGGCCGCCGCGCTTCTTCTGGCCCTCGGTGTCGTCTGCGGCGAGA
>JAOUEA010000300.1 GCA_029858935.1 Actinomycetota bacterium | reverse complement strand
CATCTGGCGCAGTTCTCGCACCACCTCGGCGGCCCCGTCGCGATCGCCCTTGTTCACGACGAACACGTCAGCGACCTCGAGGATGCCGGCCTTCGCCATCTGCACGGCGTCGCCCATGCCCGGGGCCAGCACCACCACGGCGGTGTCGGTGGCTGCCGCGACATCGACCTCTGCCTGACCGACCCCCACGGTCTCCACCGCGACCCGGTCGTAGCCCGCCGCATCGAGGATACGGACCGCCTCGGGAGCCGCGAGTGCCATGCCGCCGAGGTGCCCGCGCGTCGCCATCGACCGGATGAACACGCTCGGGTCGGTGGCATGCTCCTGCATGCGGACCCGGTCACCGAGCAACGCCCCGCCCGTATAAGGGGAGGTCGGATCGACCGCGAGCACCGCTGCCCGCAAGTCGCGCGCCCGACACGCGCGGACGAGTCCGGCGGCGAGCGTGGATTTGCCCACCCCGGGTGCCCCGGTGAGCCCGACCGTGGCCGCGCGACCCGTGCTCGCGAAGATGCCTTCGGAGAGCGCCTCGAGGTCGTCGGCACCGTCTTCCACCGCGCTGATCGCGCGGGCGACTGCGCGTCGCTCGCCCGCAAGCACCCCTTCGACCAGCGCATCGACGTCCATGCGAGCCAGCCTACCCGTCGGTGACGTCCGGCTCGCTCCCCGCGGGAGCGGCAGCCGGGATCGCCCCCAGCGCGTCGCGCAGCGACCGACAGTACGCCCGCTGGCGCGTGAGCGCGGGGTCGTGGGCGTCGCCGACGCGAGACGCGACCATCGCGAGGTTCACCTGTTCTCGCTGAAGACGGTGGAGCAGGGTGGCCGCTCGCGTGCCGGCCCTTCGCCGCATCGCGCGCCTGGCTGCCCTTCGCCGCGTGGGACTCTCGAGCAGATGCAACTCGTCTGCCGAGATGCCGTCGAGCCCGACTTCCCCGACGAGTGCTCCGCGGAGCCAGCGGCGTTCGCGACGGCGAGCCAGCGCCACGGCGATCGCCACGAACGCGAGCAGCGGCAGTCCCTTCCCTCCCGTGATGAGTACCACCGACAGGACGTCGCCGAGCGACCATGGCTCGGACGGGTAGAAGGCCAGCAAGGGCGAATTCCACAGCAGATGGGCGAACACGGCCAGCGAGCACAGCCCGATGGCCACCCACATGCGGTGGCGCAACGGCTCCGTGGCGCGGTGCGACACCACCACACCCACAGCCATGCCCACGAGGCCCGTGTACAGCACGTGCCCGTACAGCCCGCTCGCGACGACGCGCAACCAGAATCCCTGGAGCACCTCGCTCGGTTGCCCTCCGAACACCGCCATGAAGTAGAAGACGTCCTCGACGATCGCGAATCCCAGGCCGCAGATCGCTCCATAGACGAAGCCGTCCATCACGTCGTCGACCTCGTCGCGGGCGATCAGGTAGATCAACACGACCCCGCAGCCCTTGAGGATCTCCTCGACGAACGGAGCCGTCAGGGCCGCGGTCCATCGAGCCGCGAACTCGGGACCACCGATCCGCGCGATGGCGAGTCCCCACCCCGCGTTGCCGATCGCGGACAGGGTCGTGGCCGCGACGGACCCCCAGATGAACGCCGCACCGAGCAACGGCAGCGGTTCACGTTCGTAGAGATCGAGCAGGTACACGACGACCGCAACGGGCGCCCCGTAGAGCACCAGCAAGAACCACGACAGCGCCCACCCAGACGGGGAGATGTTCCTATACAGGCTTTGCTCGGCGACCGCGACGATTCCGGTGAGACCGACGGTGAGCACGTAGAGCCAGAACGCCGGCTGGCGAGGTTGAAGGAACCGCGTGTGATGCAGTCGCCGCCCCGGTCGTGCGCCGAGGGCACTCACGCAGCGGGCCCCACGACCGCGGCCGACACCATCGCGCGCAGGTCGTCGTCGACGAAGGCAAGCAAGCCCTCGGACGAGAAGCCGATGAAGGCGACGCCCTGCTCATCGCTCGAGACGGCGGTGGTGACCTCGCCCTCGACCGATGAGCCCGATGCTCGGTCGACACCGACGAAGGTGAAACGTTGCCCGATCGACCCGTCGTCGAACGCGACCGGTGTGAGCTCTTCGGACACCGTCAACTGGTCGAAGGAGTCGCTGAGCACCTGATCGCGCACTGCAACGGCGAGCTGCTCCGGCCCCTGCGTGAACGGGCCCCATGACACGGCGGCCAGCGTGCCGGAACCCCGCGTGACCCGGACGAACGGCCGCTGGCCCACCGATCCCGGCCGCGCCGGCTCCCAGCCGGTGAGCGGTTGCACCGAGACGACTCCGGGGATCGAGACGGGCGGGCCGGCCGGGGCGGAGAGCATGGCGGCCACGATGAACCCACCGAGCGTGGTTGCGATGACCGCCCCCAACACCCCGATCGTCGGCAGCCAGCGGCGGGCGGGCCCCACGCGCCGCATGCGAGCCGTGGCGTCGGGACGAGGCGGCGCCTCCCCGGTCACGGCCGCG
>JAOUEA010000076.1 GCA_029858935.1 Actinomycetota bacterium | reverse complement strand
AGGGGCCGAAAGGGCAACTCTCGGTTCCCTCTGGTACCGACCCCTGGCCGGCACCGGAGCCAGTCCCATCGCACCCGGAAAGAGCCAGTCCGAGCAGCGCCACCACGATCCAACGACTGCGCCGCCTAACGACCGATCGTCCAGACGATCGGGGTAGCGACCCAGTCGGTTCCGTTGCCATAGATATGAATGGCTCCCGTCCGCGTCCGCAGGCTCGGCTAGCTCCCAGTGCCTCCCACTTCAACACGCCGGGCGCCCATTCTGCATTGTGACTGGTGCCCCGTGCGCGGGCGTCAGGTTCAAGTCCCCCTCCGACACCATCCGAGCTGCAGGAACGCGATACGACGGCTCTGCTCGAGTCACACAGCGTCCGCCGGTCCTCCGAGACTCCCGAACACACTCCGGTGCGGAACGGGGGCCCCGAAGGACCCCCGTTCGTTCACTCGGGCACTCGACTCGGCCAAGCGGAGCCCGAGGGTTCTCCTTGCTCAGCTGGGCTGATCTACGCAATCTCTCCGATCACGATGGTGCGCTGCCTGGCCTTGGAGAGCGAGTCTCCCTGGTGGATCTGCACGTTCCCGGCGGTGATCACGCCGCTGTCGTTACAGGCCACGGTCGGCGCCACGCCCGAGTTGCACGTCATGAGCCAGACGTCGGGATCGCTGTTGGCGTCCAAGCGGTACGTCGCGTCGTAGGTGAAGAACACCCGCTCGACATCGCGATCCCCGGGTTCGCCCCGGTCGATGAAATAGATCTCGACGTAGATGACGACGCCTTCCTTGTCCTTGCAGTCGGCAGTCACCTTCGTCCGCAGCGCCCCGCTGGGAGCGGGCCTGAGGTTGCGGTACGAGGTCAGGTCGTCGCGACACATCACCTGCCACATCGTGGCGTCGTGCGACGTGTACGTGATGTTCCCCATCAGGTTTGCCTTGGCGTTGAAGCCGAGGCTCGCACCCTCGTGGGTGAGTCCCGACCCGTTCGTCTGCGGCCCGGCGTTCGCGACGCCGAGCGCCAGAACGCACATGAGCGCCGTGAGTAACAATCCGATCGCTTTTCGCATGCACCCTCCTTGGGGTGAGGGGTGGCTGCGCCACCGTGGACCCGGGGCCGGTCGCCACGGGGGTGCAGATCGTAGGGCGCGATCCTGTCGCAGGGAAGGCCTACGTCGAATGCACTAGTGTCCGATTGGCGACACCTCCACGGCTCCCGTCTCGGACGAGCGGTCTACCGGGTGGTCGCCGGCCACATCCGCGCCCGCTCGCCGTCCATCTCAAGCTCCGTCGCTGTCCGGACGAGGGAGTCCTAGCCGGCCGGATGTGGTCCGGGGTCGGATACAGTCCCTGGGATCCGAACCGACCGCATCGCAGGACGAGCAGGAGAAGGGTTGAGACGCGACGGTGACCATCGCATCGGCTCGGGCTGCGTTCCTCCCCGAGGTGCGCTCCTCAGCCCGTCGAGATCGCTGAGCATGAGGGCGACATGAGCACCGAACCGCTTGCGTTCTCGCTCGGCTCGGTCCGTCGACGCCTGCTGTCGGGCTCGGCGTGGGTCTTGTCGACGCGGGTCCTCGGACTCGCGCTCGGCCTGGCCATGAACGCCCTACTCGCGCGACTCCTGGCCCCGGCGGAGTTCGGGTCGTTCCTGCTCATCAACACCATGGTCGTCATCGGAAGCACCTTGTCCGAGCTCGGCCTCGATCGGGCGGTCGTGCGGTTCACGGCGGAATCGCTCGCGATCAATCAGCCGGGGCGAGCTCGCGACTCGATCCGCTTGTCCATCGGGTGGGCGGCGATCGGGGCTGCCTCGGTCGGCGTCGTCCTCTCGCTCGGCGTGGGCCAGTGGTTCTTCGGCAGCGTCCTGAACGAGCCGATGGTGGCGGCCGTCGTCCCTCTCGGGGCCGCTTGGCTCTTCGCGACGGCCACCCAATACATGTTCGCCCAGTCGTTCCTCGGGCTCTCGCGCTTCTCGCACTCGGCGATCCTGCAGACGTTCGCCTCCGACCTCGTGACGGTCATGGTGCTCGGTGGTGTGTACCTGGTGGGGCGGTCGACCTCGCTTCCTGAGGCGATCGGTCTCATCACGTTCGCAGCCACCATCGTGCTCGCGGTGACGGGCCTCGTGCTGCTGCGGACCATGCGGCCGTTGCGGGGCCCCGGCCAGGTGACGCGCCAGGAGCTCTTCGAGGTGGCACGGCCCTTGCTGGTCTCCAACCTCGGCATCTATCTGCTCGGTGCCGGCATCGACCTCTGGATCCTCGGGGCCTTCCGCTCGAGCGAAGCGGTGTCGCTGTACGGGGCGTCGTCGAAGCTCATCGTTCTCGTCGCGACGCCGACCATCATCTTCTCGGGGGTGATCCCACCGCTCGTCGCCGAGCTCTACGCGAAGGGCAAGGTCCGGCAACTCGAACGCACCCTCCGGGTCGGCGCCACCCTCGTCGGCGTCCCGGCCCTCCTCGTGCTGGTGCTGTTCATCGTGGCCGGCCCTTGGGTCATGTCGACGGTCTTCGGGCCCTTCTACACGGCGGGGGCTTCGTTCCTTGTGATCAAGTCGATCGGACGGGTCTTCGCGGTGTGGACGGGTTCCTCGGGCATCGCCCTGATGATGACCGGTCACCAGAAGGACATGATGCGAACCACGATCCTCGGGGCGACGTTGAGCGTGGGAGGTGGGCTGCTCGTGACGCCGCACTTCGGGGCGACCGGGATCGCGGTCACGACCGCGGCCGCGCAGGTCGTTCAGAATCTGGCCCAGTTGATCCTCGCGCACAGGCGTCTCGGGATCTGGACGTTCGTCACGATGTCGCCTCGGACGATCCGCGACATCCTCTTCGGCCAGCGCGGTGCGAAGAAGGGCGACGACGAGAAGGAGCCTTCGACCGATGGGGGATGAGCGCGAGGGGCATCCGGTTGCCTCGCTCTTGGCGATCGCCGGCACGGGCCAGAACGGAGCGACGCTGCTGTGCCGCATGTTGGGAGAGGTCCCCGGATTCGTGGCGGTCGGTGAGATCGGGCGCATCTGGGAGAAGGGCCTGGGCGAGAACGTCGAATGCAGCTGCGGAGAGGTCTTCTTCGACTGCCCCTTCTGGAAGGCGGTCGGCGAGCGATCGTTCGGCGGTTGGCATCGACTCGACCCTGCCGAGTGCCACCGCCTGGCGGCGAGCATCACGCTGGGCCGGAGCCGGTTCCCACACCCGTTCGCGCTGCCGCTGATCCTTGTGCCGTGGATCGCGCCGCGACTCCGTCGTGACTTGGAGGCATACGCGGAGTTGCTGGACAAGCTCTACGAGGGGGTACGCGCGGTCACCGGCGCCGACGTGATCGTCGACTCCATGAAGATCCCAGGCCACATCTACCTGCTCGCAAGGCAACGGCGGTTCTCGCCGAAGTTCGTGCAGCTGATCCGCGATCCTCGAGGGGTGGCGTATTCCAACACGAAGAAGGTTCCCCGGCAGGGCTCGCGAGCCGACAAGCCCATGCGCACGACCCGGACACCTCGGAAGACCGCCTCGAAATGGCTGTGGTTCAACCTCGCGTTCGAACTGCTCCGGGCGCTCCGATACCCGTTCGCGCGCGTGCGATACGAGGAGTTCGTCGACGATCCCGAGGCGGCGCTTCGGACCTGCGCCCGCCAGATCGGCCGTGAGCTTGCGCCCGAGGACCTCGAGTTCCTCCATGGCCGCACCGCCACGCTGACGCCCGGTCATCTCGTGGCCGGAAACCGCATGCGGCTCCTCAGGGGAGACGTCGAATTGCGGCTCGATGAGGCGTGGCGCCGGGAGCTGCCGTCGAGCGACCAGCGAACGGTCGAACGGGTCACGTCTCCACTGCTTCGGCGCTACGGGTACCGACCGACCAGCCGGTGACTCAGGACGCAACTTGGTGTAGGTTCCGAAGGGTCACCCGCCTTCCAGCGCCCCCGTCCCGGGTGAGAGGAGAGTCGACCGATGCGTGCGCGTCTGTTCGTTGGCTTCGTGGTCCTGGCTGCAGTGTCCGTTCCGATCCAAGCCGGGGGTGTCGGACAGAGGGGAACGGCGACCGTCACGATCGCGGCCGCGGGCGACATCGCGCGAGCCAACGCTCCCGGCACGCCCCAGCAGCAGACCGCCGCGTTGATCACGGGTACGATCCAGCCCTCGAAGGTGCTGGCGCTCGGCGACACGCAGTACGAACACGGCGAGTACACCCAGTACACGAAGTCGTACGACCCGTCCTGGGGCGCCTTCAAGTCGATCACCGCACCGGTCGTGGGTAATCACGAGTATGAGACCGCTGGAGCCGACGGGTACTTCCGGTACTTCGCCACGCAGCTCGCCCAGTACCAATCGTCGGCGAGCGATCCGACCAACGGTGCCTACAGCTTCGACATCGGGGCCTGGCACGTGGTCGGTCTCAACTCCAACTGCGCCGTGATCAGTTGCTCTGCTCAGATCAACTGGCTGAAACAGGACCTGCAGGCAGACTCGCACCTGTGTGAGCTCGTCATGTATCACCACGCGGGCAGGAAGTCGCTCGCGAAGGCCGCCAACGCACAGGGCGTGGACCTGATCCTCGCGGGTCACAAGCACACGTACGAGCGATGGGACCGGGTCTTCGGCCTCAACGTTCGGCAGTTCACCGTCGGCACCGGAGGGAAGTCGGCCGGGACACCATCGTCGTCGGCCGATGCGGGCGTGCAGGCATACGGCGTGCTGCGGCTGGACCTGTCGGGCAGCGGATACACCTGGTCGTTCCTCGACGTCGCACGGCGGGTACGCGACTCCGGCTCGGGCTCCTGTCACAGCTGAGGCCCGGAGCGACTGGTCCGCCAAGGTCCGGCCCGCGACACCGTCCGCTATGATCGGTTCCGTGGACTAGCGGGACTCCATCGTCGACATCGATGCGGTTGCGCCGCGCCTCATCAGTGTGACCATCTCCCACCGCGTTCCCGAGGAGTCCCTCACGATGCGCCACACGACACCACCCCATCCAGCCACCGTCGTTCCTCCCGGCGGAGCGAGCGCGTGCTGATCCCGCTCGAGGTCCGCGGACTCGAGGTGGAAGCCGGGGGCCTCACGGTCGTGCGCGATCTCTCGTTCACCCTGTCCGCCGGCGAGAAGATGGGCGTGGTAGGGCGCAACGGAGCGGGAAAGACCAGCACCCTGCGCGTGCTGGCCGGCGATCACCCGGCGGCCGGTGGCTCCGTCGTCCGCAGGGGCGATGTCGGATACCTGCGCCAGGATCCACGGCACGACAGAGCCAGCGACGACGTCGTAGCCCTCGCTCACGTGCTGGAGGCTCGCGATCTCGTCGAGCTCGCGACCCGCCTCGAGAAGGCTCGCATCGCGATCGAGGAAGATCCCTCCGATCGACACGTCGCCCGCTTCGCACGGTTCGAGGACGAGTATCGATCGAGCGGTGGCTACCGGGCCGAGTCCGAGGTGCGCTCGATCGCGGCGGGCCTCGGTCTGGCGCAGGATCGACTGGCGTTGCCGGTGCGTGCGCTCTCCGGAGGGGAACGCCGGCGTCTCGAGCTGACCCGCATCCTCTACGGCGGTTCCGACCTGCTCCTGCTCGACGAGCCCACGAACCACCTCGACGCTGACGCCAAGACGTGGCTCATGAAGTTCCTGTCCACGTACGCGGGAGCACTCCTCGTGGTCAGCCACGACATCGCGCTGCTCGACGCGTCGATCACCCGCATCCTGCACCTCGATCGCGACGGGGTGGTCGAGTACCGGGGTACTTACTCCCAGTATCGGACTGCGCGGGCTCGCGACGAAGAGCGACTCACGACGGTGGCAGAGCGGCAGGATCAGGAGATCAGGCGCCTCCGCACGCTCGCCGATTCGATGCGCGGGCAAACGCAACGCCGTGCGCGCACGGCGAAATCGATGGACACACGGCGCGAGAAGCTCGAGGCGGTTCGTATCGCGGCCCCGACTCACGAACGATCGGTGCGATTCCGGTTCCCGCCGCCGCCTCACTGTGGACGGACGGTGCTGAAGGTCGAGGGCGTCGCGAAGGCGTTCGGAGCGAACCACGTGTTCGAGGATGTCTCGTTCGACGTCGGCCGGGGGGAGCGCCTGATGATCATGGGCTTGAACGGGGCCGGCAAGACGACGTTGCTCCGCATCCTGACGGAGGAAACCGCGGCCGACGCGGGCGCGTTCCGATGGGGCCACGATGTCGAGCCCGGCTACTACGCCCAGGAACACGAGGGCCTCACCGCCGGCGTCGACGTGCTGTCGCACATGCGAGCGGCGTCCTCGGCCGACGATCGACAGCTGCGTTCCCTCCTCGGGATGTTCGGGTTGAGCGGAGCGATCGCGTTCCAGGACGCCGGCACGTTGTCGGGTGGGGAGAAGACGAAGCTTGCCCTCGCCCAGCTCGTCGCAGGGCGCAAGAACCTCCTGCTGCTCGACGAACCGACGAACAACCTCGACCCACCCTCGCGCACGGCGATCGCCGAGGCGCTCCGGGGCTGGCCCGGCGCGATGATCATCGTCAGCCACGATCCGGAGTTCGTGGAGGCGCTCGCTCCACAGCGCGTCTTGATGATGCCCGAAGGCTCCCTCGACTTCTGGGACGACGAGCTGCTCGACCTCGTGTCCCTCGCTTGAGCGGGGGCGTCGGGGATGGCGCCGACAGGGGAGCGCACGATATCCTCCGCGAAGTCAGATGAGCTGGGAGGGAACGCCGTCCGATGGGTGAGCAGGCCGATCTGATCTTCACGAACGGCGCCGTCTATACGGTGGACGCAGCACGCTCGTGGGCCCGAGCCGTCGCCGTCAAGTCGGGGCGCATCATCGCGGTCGGCGGCGACGACGACGTCCGCTCGCTCGAGGGCCAGGGCACCGAGACCGTCGACCTCCAGGGCAGGATGCTCGTGCCCGGATTCCAGGATGCACATGTGCATCCGGTCGGTGGCGGTCTCGACATGTTGCAGTGCGACCTCCACGACCTCTCCACGCAAGAGGAGTACCTGCTCGCGATCAAGACCTACGCCGAGGAGAATCCCGAGCGCGAGTGGATCCTGGGCGGTGGCTGGGCCATGGACGTCTTCCCGGGGGGCACGCCGACGAAAGAGCTGTTGGACGGCGTCGTCCCCGATCGGTTCGTCTACCTGCCCAACCGAGACGGCCACAGCGCCTGGGTCAATTCGAAGACGCTCGATGAGGCCGGGGTCACGGACGGTACTCCTGACCCGGCCGACGGCCGCATCGAGCGAACAACCGACGGAGCGCCGTCCGGCACGCTGCACGAAGGTGCGGCCGATCTCGTCGGGGCACTCGCACCCTCGCCGGACGAGCGGGAGATCGCCCAGGGACTGTTGAAGGGCCAGGCATACCTGCACTCCCTCGGCATCACGGCCTGGCAGGATGCGATCGTCGACGAACACGAACCATTCGGACGCAACTACATCGCGTACCTCGATGCCGCCGGCCGAGGCGATCTCACGGCGCGCGTCGTCGGCGCCCTCTGGTGGGATCGGCATCGAGGAGCGGAGCAGATCGAGGAACTCGTCGACCGCCGTGACCGAGGCCGGGTCGGCCGATTCGCCGCCACCAGCGTCAAGATCATGCAGGACGGCGTGTGTGAGAACTTCACGGCGGCCGTGCTCGATCCCTACCTCGATGCCCAAGGGCGCGCGACCGACAACCGGGGCATCTCGTTCGTCGAACCCGGGGCTCTGAAGGGGTACGTGACCGAGTTGGACCGGCTCGGGTTCCAGGTGCACTTTCACTCGCTCGCGGAGCGTGCGGTTCGTGAGGCGCTCGACGCGATCGAAGCGGCCCTGCAGGCCAACGGGCCCACGGACAATCGCCATCACCTGGCGCACATCCAGGTCGTCCACCCGGACGACATCTCCAGGTTCCGTGCCCTGCACGCCGTCGCGAATGCGCAGCCGCTGTGGGCAGCTCACGAATCCCAGATGGACGACCTCACGATCCCGTTCCTGGGCGAGCCGCGCTGGCGCTGGCAATATCCGTTCGCGAGTCTCGTCCGGGCGGGCGCGACGCTGGCGATGGGCAGCGACTGGGGCGTCTCGAGCCCCGATCCTCTCGAGGAGATCCATGTGGCGGTGAATCGACAGATGTCGAGGAACTACCCGCACAAGGTCGACGAGCACGAGGTGTTCCTCCCCGACGAGCGACTCGATCTGGCCACGGCGCTCGCAGCGTTCACGATGGGATCCGCGTACGTGAACCATCTCGATGCCGCCACCGGATCGATCGAAGTCGGCAAGCTCGCCGACCTCGCCGTCATCGATCGCAACCTGTTCGAGCACCCCGTCTCTGAGATCGCCGACGCGTCGGTCGAGCAGACGTTCGTGGAGGGCATGCGCGTGTACGCTGCCTCCAACACATGAAGAGCGGGCTGACGCGACGGGCAGGCGTGGTGGGGCTACTCACCTCGACCGCGGTCGCTTCGCTACTGGTCGCGGGCCTGTTCGAAGCATCTGCCTCCCCGAACCAGAGCGTCGACCCATCGCTGAGCTTCCGCTGCCGTCTGGCGTCCACCAAGCTTGGATCCGAGATCACCGTCACGATCCGTCTGCGCACGAGCGAGCCTCGCGATGAGTGGCGCGTCAAGCTGTTCCACAACGGCGAGCGTGTGTATTCGAAGACCCGCAGGACGAATGCCACCGGTCGCCTCAAGGTGGTACGGGTCGCGGAGAACCTCAAAGGTCGAGACGAGCTCTCGACCCGCCTTCGGAACATCGAGACCGGCAAGGTCTGCACGGTGTCGGCCAGGATCTGAAGACTCACGGTCACTGACCCGAGGTCGAGACCTGCGATCGGGAGCGGATGCAGCCGGTGCTAGCATCCGCTCCCGCACCGTACCCAGGAGGATCTCCGCCATGCCGACCGCTCCCATCGCCCACGAGTTGCTTCGCCCCGTGTTGGCGCCTTCCCTCGGCGAGGCGAGGACGCTGCCATCCGAGGCGTACACGTCGCAGGCCGTCTTCGACTGGGAGACCGACCATCTCTTCGAGCGATCCTGGGTGTGCGTGGGTCGCGCCGACGACCTGGCGGATCCCGGCGATCAGCGGGCCTATCGCATCGGGACCGAGGGGATCCTCGTCGCGCGTGGCCATGACGGTGAGCTTCGAGGCTTCTACAACACCTGCCGCCACCGCGGTCACGAGCTGCTCGAGCCGGGCGCATCGAGGAACCTGCGGGCCATCAAGTGCCCGTATCACGCCTGGGTCTATCAGCTCGACGGATCGCTCGGGGCGGCACCGAGGTTCGGTGAGCTCGATGGCTTCGACAGAGCCGATTATCCGCTCGTCGACGCCCCCATGCATCAGTGGAGGGGATGGATCTTCCTGAATCCGGATGGTGACGCTCCCTCCTTCGGCGATCACGTCGGCAACCTCGACGAGCTGATCGCGCCCTGGGAGACCGAGCGCCTGTTCGTGGCGGAGTCCCACGAGTACGAGGTGGCCGCGAATTGGAAGACGATCACCGAGAACTACCACGAGTGCTACCACTGCCCATCGATCCACCCGGCGCTGTGCGACGTCACGCCCGTCGATTCAGGTGCGAACTTCGCGCACGACGGCCTCTGGGTCGGCGGCAACATGGAGCTGAAGGATTTCGCCCAGACGATGTCGATGACGGGCGAGTCGGCAGGTGTGCCGATCCGTGGTCTCGACGCCCGGCAGCGACGGGAGGTGTTCTACTTCGGGCTCTTCCCGAACCTGCTGCTCAGCCTGCACCCCGACTACGTCATGACCCACCGCATCGAACCCCTCGCGCCCGGCCGCACCAAGATCGAATGCCAGTGGCTGTTCCCACCCGAGGCGAACGAGCGGCCCGACTTCAGCCCCGCGTACGCGAGCGAGTTCTGGGACATGACCAACCGTGAGGACTGGCGCGCCTGCGAGTCGGTGTACCGCGGACTGCAGAGCGAGGGCTTCCACCAGGGTCCGTTCGCGTGGAGCGAGGACGAGGTGCACATCTTCATGTCGATGGTCGCCCAGGCCTACGTCGACGGCTCCGTGAGCAAGCCTCCACAGGTGCACGAACCGGATAGCGCCGACGCCTGACCCGCGGACAGCGACCACCCTTGCGGTCGACGTCACCGCGCGTACCATGCGCCACAACCTGTCAGGAGGGAGACGACGATGACCGAGCCGTTCGACATGGGACTGGT
>JAOUEA010000299.1 GCA_029858935.1 Actinomycetota bacterium | reverse complement strand
CGCTCCGGCTCGTGGAACAAGGGCGCGCGTCGCTCGCCGGTGCGCTCGACTCGTGGCTGCCGGGGGAGTACCTCGAGGTGCTGCGCGAGGGCGGCTACGACACGGGCGCGATCACGTTGCGACACCTGCTCACGCACACGAGTGGCCTCTACGATTTTGCCGCGTCGGCCTACGACGAGTCGATCACCGACGGCTACGATCAGGCGATCGCCGCCGACCCGTCCCACCGGTGGACACGCCTCGAGCAGATCCGTTTCGCTATCGATCACGGCGGACCCTACGGCGCGCCCGGCACGGTCTACGGCTACTCGGACACGAATGCGTGTTTGGTCGGCGAGCTGCTGGAACGGGAGACCGGGCTGGGTCTTGGCCAGGCGATCGCGTCGCTCGTCGGGTTCGACCGGCTCGGTCTGTCGCAGACCTACCTGGAGTCGGTCGACCCCGAGCCCGTCGACGCCCCCGCGTGGTCGCATCAATACGAGCGCGAGATCGACATCGCCGGCATCGACCCGAGCGTCGATCTGTGGGGAGGTGGCGGTTTGGTGTCGACCTGCAGCGATCTCGCGCGCTTCTTCCGCGCATTGCTCCGCGACGGCATCTACGACCGCCCGGAGACGCTCGCCACGATGACGACCAGGCTCCGCGGCATCGGCCGCACGCCACAGATGACGATCGACGAGGACCCCAGCTCGCACGCGATGTATCTGTTCCGAGCGGAGATCGGCGGCGAGGAGTGGTGGGGGCACGACGGCTGGTGGGGCACGACGGCCTACACGTGCCCGCGGCTCGATATCACTGTGGTCGCGGGGCACCAGCAGGCCTACATGCAGAAGGGGTTCGACCGCATGGCGGTGATCGGAGAGGTCCTCGAGGTCGCTGCGGAGATCGAGCGGTGACCGGCGACGCCTCCACCCGATTCACCAGGGGTCGTGACCCTCGCCTAGACTCCCCGCAATGACCACCTACCCGCTCTCCGACGAGGATCGCGAGATCCAGCTCCGCACTCGCAGATTCGTCGACGAGGACCTGATCCCTTGGGAAGAGCATGCCGAGGCACACGCCGGGAAGATCCCCGATGAGGTTCGACACCAGCACCATGACAAGGCGGTCGAGCTCGGTCTGTTCGCGATGAACATGCCGACCGAGCTCGGTGGCGCGGGCATGACCGCGCTGCAGCAGGTGCTCGTGAGCGAGCAGATCGGACGGGTCACCAACGCCCTCGGTTGGTGCGTGCACACCCCGCCGGCGTGGGCCCCCGCCGTCGTGAGCGACCATCAGATGCGGACGTGGATCCTGCCGACGATCCGCGGAGAGCAACATGAGTGCTACGCGATCACCGAGGCGGGGGCGGGCAGCGACGTCGATGCGATCGAAGCCACCGCCCGCCGCGATGGCGACGACTACGTGCTCACGGGCGAGAAGATGCACGTGACCTCGTACAACAATGCGAGCTACTGCTTCTTCCAGGCCAAGATCGTCGGCGGGCCGAACGAGGGCGCGCATGCGATGTTCTTCGTCGACAAGGCGACCCCCGGTGTCCGCCTGGTGCGCGAACCCGCGTACACGCACACCTACCCCGACACCCATGCCGTCGTCGCGTTCGACGACGTGCGAGTGCCTGTCGAGAACCTCGTGGGCGAGGAAGGCGACGGGATGGCTTTCACCTACGAGTGGTTCCGCTACGAGCGGTTGATGATCGCGGCGCGATGCTGCGGCGCTGCCGAGCGCTTGATCGACGAGGCCACCACGTTCGCGCAGCAGCGTGTGCAGTTCGGCCGACCGATCATCGAGAACCAGGCGATCTCGCACATGCTCGCCGACTCGCTCACCGAGCTCTGGGCCGCCCGCCTCATGACCTACCGGTTGGCCGAGAACGTCGACGCGAGGGTCGACGTGAAGCTGCAGCACGGGCAGTGCTCGATGGCCAAGCTCTACGCCAGCGAGATGGCGGGGCGGGTCGCCGACCGGGCCGTGCAGATCTTCGGTGGCCGCGGGTACATGCGCGAGAACGTCGCAGAACGGTTCTGGCGCGAATTGCGCGTGGACCGCATCTGGGAGGGCACCAGCGAGGTCCAGCGCAACATCATCGCCGACCAGCTGCAGAAGCGAGGTTCGCAAGCTCTCGTCGGCTGACGTTCCTACTGGGCGCTGAGCACCGCCGCGTCGTCGCGCGACCAGGTCAGCACGACCTCGTCCCCCTGTGCCACGCTCGACGATCGATCGTCGCTCAGGTGGTGCACGATGAGGCGCTTGCCGATCGCCGTATCGACGTGGAACTGCGTGAGCGTGCCCAGGTAGACGACCTGTCCGACGGTGCCGGACAGGCGCGAGCCTCCGTTCGTGGCAGTGTCGCCCAGCACGAGCTCGACCCGTTCGGGGCGCACAGCGACCAGCAGCGAAGTCCCCACCGCGGCATCGGTGCCCCTCGGTCCGACCGGCACGACGATGCGGTCCCGCTCGTTCACCTTCATCAC
>JAOUEA010000298.1 GCA_029858935.1 Actinomycetota bacterium | reverse complement strand
GTGACCGGTCGCGCCGGCGGGCGCGCGGTCGTGCGGGGCACCGGCGGGCGCGCGGTCGTGCGGGGCGCTTCCGCTCGATCGGACCCGGCCACACCGCGCGACGCCGCGAAGCATGACAACGCCCGGCCGCACATCGCACCCTGACACGGGCCCATCGTGGTCGTCGTATAGCGCTTCAGGATCTCGACGTTTCGGTAGCCCTCGCTCCAAGCCTGCTCGAGATCGAGCATGGACACGTCCTCGCACAGGCAGGCGATGCCGTCATGGTCGCACGGACCGGTGTCGGCCCGAAGCGCGGCGTCGCCGACGACCGTTACGGGCTCCCCCGCGAGGGCCATGCGCGCGAGGCCGTCACGAGGCTCGAGACCGAGCGAAAGCACGAGGAGGTCGCAGTCGAACCGCTTCCCGAGACCGTCGCGGCGCAGCACCACCGATCGGAGCGACGAACGGCCGTGGGCCGCCTGCACCTCACCATCCGCCACGATCTCGCCGGCACCGGAAGGCACTCGATCGGCGAGCGACGACGGCGCAGCCGTCGCCGCCACGTCCACTCCGACGTCGATCAGCGACCGCAGGTGCTGCAGGCCCTCCTCGGTGTGGACGACCACGACGGCGCGTTTCCCCGGGCGCACGCCGTGGACGCCCGCGAGTGCGGCGGCCGCGCGGCCGAGCATCACGCCGGGCAGATCGTTGCCGCCGAACACCCCGTGCCGCTCGATGGCTCCGGTCGCGACGATCACCCTTGTCGCATGCACGTGCACGAGCTGACCGTCCCCGGCCAGCGGCACGTGCAAGCCTTCGTACACGCCGAGAGCTGTGTGCTCCTCCAGCAGCGTCACCGCCTCGAGCGCACGTACCTCGGCACCCACCGCCTCCAGCCGCTCGAGCGTGGGTCCGGGGGCGATCGCGCCGGGCACCCGGCCCTCGTCGCACAGCAGCACCGACCCCTCGACGGCCGCATCGCGGGCGGCTTCCAGTCCGGCGATGCCGGCCCCGATCACGAGTGCGTCGACATGGAGGTGCCGCACGACCTCCCTGGTCGCGGCCGCCCGCTCGGGAAGGGCGCCGAGCCCGGTGGCCCGCCGGATCACGCGCTCGGCGAGCGGCCACGCGAAGCGAGGCTTGATGAACGTCTTGTAATAGAAGCCGACGGGCATCACGCGGTGCAGGAAGTCGGTCACATGCAGCAGGTCGCGTTCTGCGCTCGGCCAGCCGCCGGCTCGCTCGACCCGCATACCATCGCGACACTCGGTGACGCAGGTGTGCACGGCGGGGCGGCCGTCCACGGTCATCAGGCAGTTCGGGCAGTCGCCGGTTCCGCAATAGAGTCCGCGGCGTCGGTGGTACTTCATCGAGCGGGAGAACGTTCGCAATCCGTCCCGGTACAGGGCCGATGCCACGGTGTCGCCCTCATCGAACGAGACCGCGCTGCCCTCGAACTCGAACGAGCCCATCGATCAGCCGACCTCGTTCGTACGGGTATCGCGCACCACCGTGGACCACGTGCGGCAACCCATCACGTGGAACCATCGTTCGCGTTGAGCTCCCTCGGCGTTCTCAGGAAGGTACACACGCTGGAAGTCCGATTCGGCGTCGGGAGCATCGAGCTCGCGCCACTCGCCACCGAACGTGAACTCGGTGAACGGGCGAACGCCGCAGAACGCGCACGGGATCCCGACCGCCACGGCGGCTACGCCCTTCGGGCGCACTCCCGGTTGACATCGTGCGGGCGTAGCAAAGACATGACCCCCGTTCAGGCTCCGCGGAAAGCGCAGTGTGGCATGACGCGACCGTCCGCACACGCCTGCAACGTGACCCCGGGTTGCGAGGGTCGAGACATCAACCGGGCTTCGTCAACCAGCCGCTGTTCGCCGTGTTCCAGAACGAGGCGAGGTAGCTCCCGGTGTCGGGCGCGATCTCGTAGTAGTCGCCACCCTGGCAGTCGAACGGGAACTGACCGTCGGGCATGGGTGCGCACACTGACTCCATCGAACCGCCCCCTGTGAAGTACGGCCCTCCGTCGGCGTAGCACATGATGTCGGCAGAGGTGTAGCAGTGGGCCGCGCCCGAGGAGTGCGGAGCCGACAGCTGGACCGCTCCGATCGTGTGCCCTACCTCGTGCTGGAAGACGTAGGAACCCGTGAAGGGAGAGCCTCCGATCTCCACCATGGCGAAGCGCGGGCCGAACGCAGCGAGGTTGTTGAGGTTCACGTCGGGAGCGGAGCGATCGTCATAGTAGATCGTGCCCTGGCCGGCGGGCCCGTAACAGCACGTGATGTTGTCGACGAACACCACGTAGGTATGGCGGGGCGTGTCGATATCGGCATCGCCCAATCCGTTCGTCACGCGTTCGAGCAGTGAGGCGAGCACGTCGCCGAACACGTACGAGCCGTCACCGCCGATCGGAAGCAGGGCGATCGCTGAGACCGTGATCTTCCTTCCGTTCTTGCAGTACATGCGCAGATGCTGACCTCCGACG
>JAOUEA010000297.1 GCA_029858935.1 Actinomycetota bacterium | reverse complement strand
CCTCGTCGTCAGAGATCGGACGATGCGACGCTGCCTTCCTCAGTGCCGATCGGATGTCGGCGTCGAGCCGGGCCGGCGCGATCTTGCTCCGAGCCCACGCCGACGTCACGGGCGGGAGATCCATCTCGCCGTAGACGCTCTCCGCGTCCTGGCGCAGGCCCGCGTCGGCCGGCTTCGCGTAGTTCAGCGCGATCGTCCGCGCCTTCCAACGGACATCGGGGTCCTGCCATGAGATCGGAGCGGGACGCCGTCGCTCGACTGCCCGCCCGTCGTCGCCGAGCAGCGCTTCGACCGGTGCCCGCATCTTCCCGGACAGGAACGGATCGGGCTTCGATGCGAACTCCGGGTAGACGGTGAGGCGCTCTCGCAGGGTCTTGCCGCGGGCGGCCGTCGTCTCTGAGAGCGCGGCGATCGACGGCCACGGCTTCTCGGGGTTGACGGGGTCGGGAGTGATCGGCGACACACCGCCCCAGTCGTCGATACCGGCATCGAGCAGCCGCAGACGCTGCGCCGGGTCGGAGAGGTTGGGCGGAGCCTGCACATGCATGCGCGGGCCGAGCACGACACGTGCGGTCGCGACCGCCGCGAGGAACTCCTCGTCGGCCGGTTCGGGCGAGGCCTGCATCGCCGTGCCGGGCTTCGCGCGGAAGTTCTGCACGATCACCTCCTGCACGTGGCGGTAACGCCGGTGCACGTCCTTGATGTCGAACAGCGCCTCCGCGCGTTCCCGGTCGGTCTCCCCTATCCCGACCAGGATCCCGGTCGTGAACGGCACTCCCAGCCGGCCCGCGTCTTCGATCGTGCGCAACCGCACGGCGGGCACCTTGTCGGGAGAGCCGAAGTGTGGCCCTCCCTTCGAAGAGAGCCGGACGCTCGAGGTCTCGAGCATGATGCCCATCGAGGCGCTGACGTGCTTGAGGCGGGCGATCTCTTCGTAGCTCATGACGCCCGGGTTCAGGTGAGGCAGCAAGCCCGTCTCCTCGATCACCCGGATGGCGACGGCCCTCAGATAGCCTAGCGTCGAGTCGTACCCGCGCGCGTCCAGCCATGCCCTCGCAGCTTCGTATCGATCCTCGGGTCGGTCACCGAGCGTGAAGAGCGCTTCCTTGCAACCCGCTGCGGCACCAGCCCGCGCGATCGCGACGACCTCGTCGGGCGTGAGGAACGGCGCTTCCAGCTTCGCCGGCGGCTTCGCGAACGTGCAGTAGTGACAATGGTCGCGGCACAGCATCGTCAGCGGCACGAACACCTTAGGTGAATAGGTGACCACGTCTCCGTGGCCGAGGTCGCGCAGACGGGCAGCGACAGCGAGCAGCCGACCGAGGTGCTCCCCTCGCGCACCGAGCAACGCGGTGGCCTCGTCGAGACTTACTGCAGCGCCCCGCTCCACTCTCGCGAGTGCCCGCCGCAGCTGGTGCCGGCCCGCTGCTGAAGGCATACGGCCGGTTCCTTGACCGGCTGCGCGGCCGGGTCCCTGGGGCATGACGGCGAGCCTACTACGCTGTTTCCCGATGAAGATCGTCGCGCTCGCCGGAGGCATCGGTGCGGGGAAGTTCCTGCGCGGCATGGTTCGTGTCGCGCCCCCCGACGCGCTCACGGTGATCCTCAACGTCGCCGACGACGTCGTCGTGCACGGTTTGCACGTGAGCCCCGATCCCGACTCGGTCACCTACTGGCTCGGCGACGCGTTCGATCGCGAACGAGGGTGGGGGCGTCGAGACGAGACGTTCCGGGCCACCGAGGAGCTGCGTGCGTTCGGGGCGCCCGACGCGTGGTTCAACCTGGGCGACCTCGATCTCGCGACCCACGTGTTGCGCTCGGCGATGCTTCGCGAAGGCGCCACGATGTCGGAGGTCGTGACCCGGGTGGCAGCCCGGTTCGGCGTCGGCGCTCGACTCATGCCCGTCACCGACGACAGGGTCGAGACGCGCATCGACGCGGTCGATGCGCGATCGGGCGACCGACTCGACCTGTCCTTCCAGGAGTACTGGGTGCGCAGAGGGGCCGTCGATCCCGTCAAGGGTGTTCGATTCGTCGGGGTGACCGACAGCCGGCCCGCTCCAGGTGTGCTCGAAGCGATCGGCGACGCCGACCTGGTCGTGCTCCCCCCGTCGAACCCGGTGGTGTCGCTGGGACCGATCCTCGCCGTGCCCGGGGTGCGCGCCGCGGTCGGGGAACGCCGTCCGGCCGTCGTCGGCGTGAGCGGCATCGTCGGGGGCGCTCCGCTCGCCGGCATGGCCGACAAGCTGATGCCGGCGGTGGGTCTCGAGGTGACCGCGGCAGGTGCCGCCGCAGCCTATGACGGCCTGCTGGGCTCATGGGTGATCGACCAGCGCGATCGCGAGCTCGCCGGCCGCATCGAGGCCACGGGGGTGCGAGTCATCGTCACAGACACCGTCATGCGCGATGACGATGCAGCCGAGCGGCTGTCATCGGTGGTGCTGGACGCGACCATATGACGCCAACGCACCGCCCACCGGTCC